>JBLNCU010000136.1:0-21940 GCA_050260935.1 Bacillota bacterium | reverse complement strand
GGGTAAAGGCATCCGGGGGTTCTTCACTGATGAACCGCAATATTCACGGGATCAAATTCCCTGGTCCGATACGCTTCCCGTTAAATTTGAAGCGCGATATCATTACAATTTACTGGCGGTGCTGCCGGCGTTATTTATCAATTGTCAGAATTATCAAAAAGTACGCTACGACTTTTGGAGTCTGGTGAATCAACTTTTCGTAGCCTCTTTCGGAGAACAGATTTATGAATGGTGTGAGAAACACCATTGCCAATTAACCGGGCACGTAATGGCAGAGGAAAGTTTATGGGCTCAGATGTCGGCTACGGCAGGAGCAATGCCTTTTTATAAGTATATGCATATTCCGGGGATCGATTAGTTAGGCCGGGCCATTTCCAGCCCGATCATTCCTAAACAAGTCAGCTCCGTAGCCAACCAGTTGGGTAAGGAATTGGTAATTTCAGAAACCTTCGCTCTTTGCGGCTGGGATGTCAGCTTTGAAGAACTAAAATGGATTGCCGAATGGCAGTATGTCAATGGGGTTAATTTGTTATGCCCGCATCTGGAGGCTTATTCTTTGCGGGGTTTACGGAAACGCGATTACCCGCCATCATTGTTTTACCAACAATCCTGGTGGAATGAATGGCGCTTGTTTAATGATTACTTTGCCCGTTTGGGGGCGCTGTTGACTTCGGGGAAGAGTGTCACTCCGATTCTGTTAATCCATCCCATAAAGAGCGCCTGGATTGCTTACAATGGAACCAATAGCCCCGAATTACAGCAATTAGATGCCGATTTTCTTAGGATCTCCGAAATTTTATCCGATTTGCATCTGGATTATCATTATGGGGATGAAACACTCCTCCGAGAATTCGGCCGGGTCGAAAATGGGAGATTCATCGTTGGCCGTTGTGAATATCAAATGGTAATCCTGCCGTCGATGTTAACTATTGATGAATCAACTGTAAATCTATTGGAAGAATTTGCGGTAAACGGAGGCAAGATTATTCGTTTCGGGGATTTTCCTGGGCTTTGTCAGGGGATGTTAAGCCAAAAAACAGCTCTGTTAAAGGAAAAAACTTATGGATTCAACAATATCGAGGAATTTCAAATTTTAGCCGATGCCATGGACTTGCGGACCATCAGTATTTCCCAAAATGCCAAGGAAATTGAAGCTATTCATTATAGGCAACGCGATTTAGGAGATCGGCAATGCTTTTTCCTGGTCAATCATGATCAAAAACAGAGTTTCAACGCAACCATTAGGTTTCCGAATCAATGGACAGTTCGACGGTTTAATCCCGAAACAGCAGCCTTGGAAGAAATTGAATTTCATTATTCCGAAAACAATACAGTAATGGAATTGCAATTCTTGCCTATGCAATCGCATGTTTTATTGCTTGAGCAAGCAAGTTCTCCGTATACTCAGCTAATTATCCCTAATATTAGGAGATTATTGCCCGGCAATCAATGGAATATTGAACAAATGGATTTAAACTCCTATACCTTGGATTATTGTTGTTATCAAGTGAATCAGGAGGAGTGGAAGGGACCGGTCCCGGTGATCAAGCTAATGGAGCTTTTACTCAGGCGGAAAGAAGATTGCCAAGTCGCCCTCCGGTTTAGCTTCGAGGCTAATTTAGATTTGCAATGCAACCGGGAATTATGGCTGGTTTTAGAGACTGCCGCCGAATTTGAAATTTCCGTAAATGGTCATTTAATCCAATATCAAGATTGGGGCTGGTGGAAAGATCGCTCTTTTCAAAAAGTTCCGATCAAGCCATACGTCCAACCGGGCAGGAACGAGATCATTCTCAAACGCTTTTTTTATCAAAATCCCCATGTATATGAAATATTATTCGGGGAGAATGTTTTGGAAACTGAAAAAAACAAACTTACCTTTGATGTGGAGCTGGAGAGTATTTATCTAGTCGGAGATTTTGGGGTCTATAGCCAATCGGAGTATATAGCCGGAGATAGAAATTCCTGTTTTACCCTAGGACCTTTTGAATTAAGAAACCAGCCCCTGATGGTGCAATCCGGTAATCTTACCCCCCAAGGTTTTTGTTTTTTTGCCGGTTCAATCACCTTAAGTCAAGTTATTCAGCTTGGGCCTATTGGCGACGAAAGAATTATACTGGATTTAGGGAAACCGTATGCGGTTGTCAGCAAACTTTTTTGTAATCAACAGTTGGTAAAAGCACTTCCATGGGCGCCTTTTCAAGTCGATATCTCCGATTTCGTACATGAAGGGCCGAATCAAATATCCTTATGCTTGTTTGCGGGTAATCGTAATTTACTCGGCCCTCACCACCACATTGATGGAGAAGTATATTTTGTAGGTCCATCCAGTTTTACCGAGAAAAGCGGTTGGGCTGAAGGCAAAATCGGAAAACCGATTTGGCGGGAAGGATATAACTTTGTAGTTTTTGGAGTTAAAAATGGATCGAGAGATGATATACCATAACTTCAAAGAGCAATGGCGGTTTATACCACTCCAAAACAAATTACCAATTATCAAGCCGGAGACTTGAATAGGGGCCTATCATGCGGAACCTTTGCCATCTTTTTCAGAGGCGCCAACCTGTCTAGACTCCTTCACCAGGTTCTTCCGGTAAGCTTCGCTCTCCCAATTTTTAATAAAAGCGATCTCCTTGGCGGACATGGTTTTGAGCGCCAACCCGCTCCTTGCGATCTGGTCAATCACATAAATATAGGCGAGCAGCGTTTCTTCCATTACCTCAGCTTCGGACCAATTGGTTTGATAAGTTACTTCTCCGGTCACGGTATTGATGTTCAGCTTTTTACCCGTTCCGTTCACCGCGACGCTGCCGCTTAGATAAACCAGTTGATCCGGGTAAAGGACGGTTTCCTCCGGGAAACTGTCGGGCAAAATCCGTCCTTTAAAATAATTGATAATATATGGTGATTCATTGACGATTGTATTTTCATCAATCTTCCGCAGCCGGATCTCTGGAAACGATCCGGTGATTCCAAGATCTTTTCGTATCTCCATGTTTACCTCTCGATGTAATTCCAGGCAAGTCCCGGCCTCATCCGCCGTAACAATTAAGCCGTGATTCTCCATCAATATCACCTGCGGGAACTTGCCGCTGCGCTGGATACATTCCCGAATCCCATCCATAATCTTTAACGTAAGGCAAAAACCGGGGTTGGTGTAAGGAATCCAGGCGACCCCGTATGGTTTCCCGCTAAAAATGCTCTCCGCGATCTCCCGCCCGTTTTGAACACAACAAAGGATGGCCGCATAGACCGAATGGGTATGAATAACATACTTCTTCAAAATGGAATGGAATCCGGCCTCAACCGAGGGCCGCAACATTTTTAAACCTTCCACCGGAACCACGTTGTTCTTTATATAATCAACGCTTTCCTGCTCGTAATCCCTGTCAAGGCTTAAATCGGCCTTCTCAAAATAGCTCTTGATGTTTTGATAGTTGACAATCACATACCCTTCGGCCGGGGTTATCTGTTTTAATTTGAACCCGGAGGCCTTAACCGCCATCAATTCGGCATCCAGTTTGGCCGAAGTGTTCCCCCCGCCGCCCTGGGTATACTCGACCGGCTCGCCGATGGCTTTTGAAATATATGACAGTTGTTCTAAAATATCGCCGTACATTGCCTGAATCCTCCATTCTCCCAATGTCGCTTATCTTTTGGACAATACATCGTCTTCATATTCCTTAATGATTCTCAACCAATCGGAACCTACGGGGACATTCATATCATAACAGAATTTATCCCATACCGCTCCGAAGGGAAGGGCTTTAAACTCTTCCATCAAAGCGAGCCGGTTGCCGTAATTCCCTTTGTTCTCCTCAGCAAGAAGCATTTCAGTCGGTTCCAGCAACGCGATTAAAATCGACTTCAAGGCCGCCCTGGCCCCTGTCACCCAGGCCGTAATCCGGTTGATGCTGCCGTCAAAGAAATCCAAGGCGTAAAACACCCTCTCAAAGGCGTTACAACGTTTAATTTCATAGGCCACCGCCAGCAAGTCCTCATTTAAAATCGCCACATGGTCGCTGTCCCAGCGCACCGGCCGGCTGACATGGAACAAAAGATTATCGGCGTAAAGAAGAGTCGCGGATATCTTGTCGGCGACATTCTCTGTCAAATGGAAATGCCCCAAATCAAAACAAATGGTTATATTATTCTTGAGGCCGTATCCCATCACAAATTCATGGGAACCTACCGTGTACGATTCAACGCCAATTCCGAACAACTTGCTTTCCAAAGCGTCAATCAGATATTTCCGATCGTATTTAACAGCCAGAATCTCATCCAGGGATCTCTCCAACTGCCGGCGGTAGCCGAACCGGTCAACCGGGATATCCTTAAACCCGTCCGGAATCCAGATATTCAACACGCAGGGAGTTCCCAATTCCTTGCCGATCTCCGCGGCAATCTCGCGGCATATTTGGAGGTGGCGGATCCAGAACCGCCGGACCTTCTCATCCTTGCTGCTTAAGGTAAACCCGGAGGCAGCCATCGGATGACCGAAGCAGGTCGGATTGAAATCGATTCCCAGGCCGAGTTTTTTAGCCCAGGCGATCCATTTTTGAAAATGTTCAACCTTGAGTTGGTCCCTCTCAACTATTTTCCCGCCGGTCTCCGCATAAATCGCGTGCAGATTAACCCGGTGTTTTCCCGGAATAAGGCTGAAAGCCTTCTCGTAATCCGCGCGCATCTCTTCCCCGTTCCTGGCCCTGCCCGGGTAGTTCCCGGTAGTGAGGATGCCCCCGCCGGGGCCGCCCGCAGCCACCTCAAACCCGTTGATGTCGTCATCCTGCCAACAATGCAGAGAAATCTGTCTGGCTTTCATCTGTTCCAAAACCCTTTCGGTATCAACGCCGAAAGCGGCGTACCTTTTTCGGGCAAAAGCATAACCTTCGCTTACTCTTTTTTCCAACTCATCCCGGCTCATTATAATCTCTCCTTTTTTATTCGTTGATTGGAAAAGCGATGGTTGTCATCAAGGCCATCTCCGCCTGGCGGGTATCCATCCGGCTGTATTGCGCGATGATTGGATTGTCGCTCCGCACCATTATGGCATACGGCACACCGATCGGGACTCCCCGGCCCTCACGGTCTCTAAGGCGATCCATCCGGATATGATTGGTTCGTTCCGCCTGGCACCGCGCGGTAAACCCTTCCATTTTCGGCCGGTCTTCAAAATACAGCGTGATTTCAATTTCGGCGGGCTCCTTTCCCGGATTCAAAACACAAATCGCTTCATGACTCGGGAACTTGCCCGAACTGGATTCCGGGTAATACCCGTCGGGGATGAACCATATTTTGGAACCGCAATATTTTTCCATATTTTCACTCCTTAAACCTTAGGGTAAGGTGAATTGTTTAATCCGGTCGCTCAATACATTAGCCATCGCCGATAAAGACGAGACGGCCGCCAAAATCTCCCCCGCGCTGGCCGTTTGTTCTTCCACCGTTGCCGCGACTTCCTGACTCCGGGCCGACGATTGTTCGGCGATAGTGGCGATATTCCTGCTCATATCCTCGACTGTTTTAATCTCCGCCACCATTGTGAGAATTTCGTTGTTTATCTCTTTTATCTCAAGGTTAATATGTTCATTCTTCCCGACAATTTCTTCAAAAGCGATCCGGGCGCTTTCCGCCATTTGGGTCCCTTCCTTAGCTTCCTCCACTCCCTCCATAATACTCTCAGCCACTTGTTGAGATTGTATTTGAATTTCCTGCAATATGGCCGAAATATCCTCGACGGCCTTAGCCGATCCGTCTGCTAATTTACGGACTTCATCAGCGACCACCGCAAACCCCTTTCCGTATTGACCGGCTCTGGCCGCTTCGATCGAGGCGTTCAGAGATAACAGATTAGTTTGCTCCGCTATTTGCGTTATTTTTTGTAAAATTTCCCCAATATCATCGGAGCGTTTCTTTAAAAGATCAGTTACAGTCTGAATCGATACTATCTTTTGCTCAATAACATTAATCTGCCGCAAAAGCGCTGACATTTTTCCATTACCCAATCCGGCCGCTTTGACGGCTCCATCCGCCAAATTTAGAAGTTGCCCCGCATTTTGCGATATTTTTTGATTGCCGTTTAACAACTGGTTGACTATGGCCGCGGTTTTCCGGGACTCTTCCGATTGCTCTTCCGCCCCGTGAGAAAACTCCTGCATTGTTAGAGCAATTTCTTCACTGGCTTTGGTATTTTGTTCGACGCTGTCTCTAACATGCCGGGCCGAATCGGCGACTTTCACGCTGTGCTCCCTAATGCTCCCGATTAATAATTTCAAATTGTCGCTCATTTTATTGAAAGACTGCGCCAGGATACCGATTTCATCATTGGAGCGAATGGCGACGGTTTCAACCCGCAGATCGCCCCCAGCGATGCGTTGGGAGAAACGGGCCAGTTTGGTGATGGTTCCGGTTATTTTTCCTGTGAATATCATGGCGCCGAAAATACTTAAAACGCCAATCAGTACGATAACAGCCTGCGTAAATATGCTCACCATGGCGATTGAGCGGTCCAACCGTGCTTTCAACCGGTTGTAATAATTGAGTTCACCGGCGATTAACCTTTGGACCGAATCTCTTAAATAACCGGCCACTTTTTTCGTATCGTCCAGGGTTTCCAGATAATCGTCATCACCGTATTTTTTCTTATCGATTAAGGAAACCAGCCTGGTAATATCCTCTTCGAAGGTCAGAAGAATATTTTCAAGGGCAGATATTTCATTTTCTCCCGCTTCACCTATAATTTTCCTCTTTAATGACCGCAACTCTTTTTTGGCTAAAGAAAAGTTCCGGTAAATTTCATCACGGTCGGCCTGCTTTTTCTCCAAAGAATACCGGGTTACGATTTTAGGCGCCGTCAGCGTGGTTTCCAGCAGATTATTGGCGGCAATCGTCGTTTCAACCATCAGATTCAGTTTTTCCGTAGAGCTTCGAACCGCAATAGTTGAAATAATGCTGACAATGGAGAGCAATAATATAACAGCGGTAAAACCCAGTATTATTTTAACTTTAAGAGGAATTAAGGATTGAAATATTCTCATGTTTCCTCCTTAACTCATCACTATTGGCGACATTTATTTATTAATCAGGCGGTCAGTCTTCAGAGAGAGCCGTTGCATCAAACGGGTTAATAAAATCGCCCCAATAAGCAGAAAACCGATGATAACCGTCATTACCTGGCCCGGAATATTCAGTAACCCCATCGAGTACCTGGCTGTTCCGATTAAGAACAACGACAGTACAACTCCAATCATATTCCCGCTTCCGCCCAAAATACTGACGCCGCCCAGGACCACCGCGGTAATAATCTCCATCTCATACCCGCTGGCGATATCCGGCCGGGCGCTGCCGATTCTGGAAGTAAGCAGGATGGCGCTAAAGGCGGAGAACAAACCGGAGAGCGTGAATAAGATGATTTTGATCCGGTCCACTGGAATATTGGAATACCGGCACGCCTGTTCATTACTGCCGATGGCATAGACCGAACGGCCGAAAACGGTAAAATGCAACACATACCAGAATATGACGGCCAATATTAAAAATATCGCCAATTGGATTGGGACGGGCGAGGTTCCCAGATACCCTTGGCCGAGAATACCGTACTCCGCCGGAAATCCGGTTACCGCCGTATCGCCCAAGAGCACGTAGGCGAGGCCGCGATACAGGACATACGTCCCTAATGTAACAACAATCGCCGGCAGTTTAATTTTGGTAATGATCAGGCCGTTAAAAAGCCCGCCTAAAACAGCGGTAACCAGAGAAAGAAAGACCGCCGCCCATATATTCAGACCCGATTGAAAGGCGATGCCCATGACCGCCGCCGACAAGGCCATATTTGAGGCCACGGAAAGGTCTATATTTCCGGTGATAATGATTAAGGCCATAATCAGGGCGATAATGCCTTTCTCCATAAAATTGAAGGTCATATCCAACAGATTGAGGGGATCCAGGAAATATGGCGAAATAAACGAACTTCCGACCAACAATACCCCGAACAACAGGATTAAAATCCATTCCCAGCGCCCGAAGATTCCGCTGTTGTTGAACTTCCGGAAATTTTCCCGCAATGACATCATGCCCTTCTCCTCCTCATGAACTGTTTCTGCAGCCTATTCGCCAACAGAGTATCGGTAATGACGGCCAACAGAATGATCAATCCTTGAATCGCCGCTTTCCAGAAGGGGGATATCCGGGTCACGTTAAGGGCGTTGCTGATGATGCCGAGTAAAAAAGAGCCTAACAAAACGCCGGAAATTTTTCCCGACCCGCCCAGAGTGCTGGCGCCGCCGATGACGTTGGCCGCCACGGTTTGAAGCTCAAAACCGGATGCCGAGTCGCTTTGAGCCGACGCAAAACGGGATACCCACAACACTCCGGCCAAACCATACAACAGACCGGATAAAGCATAGACGCTGAATTGTATTTTTTTGACTTTCAGACCGGCAAAAACAGCGGCGTTGGAATTGCTGCCGACGGCGTATATAGCCCGTCCGCTCCTGACATGCTCGAGAAAATAATAGAAAAAAAATGAAACCAGCAGGGCGATAAAGATCAAATTGGGGATACCCAGTATAGAACCGCGGGTCAAATTTTTAAAGCCTTCCGGCATCTGATGCGCATTGATCCAGTGGCCCTTGCTGATGATAAAGACAAAGCCGCGGTATATAGCC
The DNA here is from genome assembly GCA_050260935.1 of Bacillota bacterium. Taxonomy (GTDB): domain Bacteria; phylum Bacillota; class UBA4882; order UBA8346; family UBA8346; genus UBA8346. The sequence continues at coordinate 13,274 of JBLNCU010000136.1, read as the reverse complement.
ATAGTGCCTAAAGTGGCGATAATCGGCGGCACTTCGCCGGCGCTAACCAGCAAACCGTTAAAACATCCCAAAACAAGGCCGATTCCCGCCCCCAACAATAGCGCCAGCCCGGGAGGCAATCCGGAATCGACGCTGAAGATCATGCCGACCACCATTCCCGACAAGGCAATACCCGATCCGATGGAGAGATCGATACCTCCCGTGAGAAGCACCAATAATTGGCCGATGGAAACAATGACCAAAATGGCGATGTCAAGCAAGACATCGCTAAAATTCTGCGCTGTCAGAAAAGCCGGACTTCGCAAGCTTACGATGGCAATTAGTCCGATGATAAAAGCGATAATCCCTGTCTCGCGCAACCCGCCGAAGATTAAAAACGGATTGCGGCGATTTACCGGTTTTGGGTTGGCTGTCATCTTTTCATCCTCCATTGCTGCAATCTGGGATTGGGGGGAAAACCGGAACGCCGCCCGAATGGCCGCCGCGCCCGGCAGCCGAGGCCAAAATCTTCTCCTGGGTCGCTTCCGCCCGCCTAAAATGCGCGGTAAGCCTGCCTTCATGCATGACCAGGATCCGGTCGCTCATACCTAATATCTCCGGTAGTTCCGAAGAGATCATCAATATCGCCAGACCTTCCTTGGCCAGCTGGCTGATGATCGAGTAGATGGCGACTTTGGCGCCGACATCCACCCCTTTGGTGGGTTCGTCCAGGATCAACACCACTGGCCTGGTCGCCAGCCATTTGGCCAAGACTAATTTTTGTTGATTACCGCCGGATAACTGCAGCGCTTTCTGGTATAAGCCGGCGGCGCGAATATCAAGCAATTTGACGTATTCCGCGGTTGTTTGCTCTTCCTTTCGCCGGTTAAGCCGGCCCCAAACGGCAAATTTCTTTAATGTCGGAAGGGTGACATTCTGGGTGAGCGCCATCGGTAAAACCAGCCCGTACTGTTGCCGGTCCTCCGTAAGATAAGCAATCCCGTTCCTCAAGGCGTCGTCGGGTTTACGAATAGTCACCTTTTTGCCCGCCACCCAAATTTCCCCGCCGTCGCTTTGTTCAACGCCGAAAATCGTCCGGGCCAGTTCCGTCCGGCCCGCTCCCACCAATCCGGCCAAACCGACGATCTCCCCCTTGTGCAACTCAAAGGAAATGCCGGAAAACTCGCCGTTTTTGGCTAAATTTTTAACCTCCAGAATCCGCTCGCCCCGTTTGACCTCCGCCTTTGGAAAAAGGTCGTTCAAGGCCCGGCCGACCATCATCTGAATCAACTTCTCCATTGTCACGTCCGAAACATTGCAGGTATCTATATATTGGCCGTCCCGCAAAACGGTTACCCTGTCGGCAATTTCGAAAGTCTCTTCCAAACGGTGGGAGATATAAATAATAGCCGTGCCAGTCTCCTGCAACCGGTTGATTATTTTGAAGAGTTCTTTCACCTCTTGCAGCGTAAGCGCGGCGGTCGGCTCATCCATAATCAAAATCCGCGATTGAAAGGAAAGCGCTTTGGCGATCTCCACCAATTGCCGTTCCGCCACACTGAGGCTTTTCATCCGGGCCGCCGGATCGATATCCATCTCTAAAGACTTCAACAATTCAGCCGTCTCTTTCCGCATCCGACCCCAGTCTATCCGCTTAAAAACCGGATCCACCGGGTAGTGGCCCATATATACATTTTCCATCACATTTAAATCGGGAAAGGCCGTCGGCTCCTGATAAATTGCGGCTATCCCGCAATGTTGCGCCTGTAACGGATCTGAGAACTTTATCGGCTTTCCCGACATTTTAATTTCGCCACGATCCGGTTGGTAAATTCCGGTAATCACCTTAATCAAGGTCGACTTACCAGCTCCATTCTCCCCGAGCAAGGCATGGACCTCGCCGGGCCGGACCTGTAAATTCACTCCATTGAGCGCTTTAACTCCGGGGAAGGTTTTTACGATACCTTTTAATTCTAAAATAAAATCCGGCAAAACCCTTCCTCCTTCTCATCCGTATAATCCATCCGCCCTTTTCGGACGGATTTGTTTCGGAAACTTAAGTAATTCAGTAGTAAGGCTGTGTCATGGACAATTGTGGAATAAGCAATGGCGGTTAAGGCCGGAGAGGGTTTATACCCTCTCCGGAAATGTTTTAATACACTTTGTACCAGTCGTTAATATTCTTGGCGTTGAATTGGAAAGGAGGCCCGAGGATAATCATCTTACCGCCGTTACCTTCATCAACGATCTTCAGCTTGCCCATTCTGCCGCAATCCACGGTCTCGCCGATTTTGCCCTTGTTTTCTTTGCTGAGCAGGCGATGAGCCATATAGGTCGAAACATAACCGAGGTCAATCGGATTCCAAAGCGCCATGGCTTTGCATGTCCCGTTCCGGATATACTCCGCCATCTCGCTAGGCAGGCCTAAACCGGTCAGTTGAATCTTGCCATTAAGCCCTTTGTCTTCAAGGGCGCGGGCAGTCGCGGCTATGCCGACGGTGGTCGGAGAGATGATTCCCTTAAGGTTCGGATAAGATTTAAAAAGTCCCAACGCTTCATTGTAGCTCTTTTCGCGCAGGTCATCCCCGTAAACCACGGCCACCAGGTTCATCTCTTTATACTTCGGGAGTTTCAACTCTTCTTTCATCCATTTAATCCAGGTGTTTTGGTTGGTATGGGTCGAAGCCGAACTTAGAATGGCGATATCTCCCTTGTAATCGATCATCTCACCGAGCATTTGGACCTCGATCCGGCCTACTTGTTCCATGTCGCATTGGTTCAAAAATAAATCACGGCCCGCGGGGGCAACCGCCGAGTCAAATGTAATGACCTTAATCCCGCGTTTCATGGCCTTTTGGCAAACCGGGACTAAAGCGTTGGCGTCGTTGGCGCTGATGGTGATGGCATCGACTCTTTGAGCGATCAATGCGTCAATCATGGCAATCTGGCCTTCGGCGGTCGGAGTTTCCGGTCCCTGGAAGATAAGTTTGTCGCCTAGTTGGCCGACGGCTTCTTCGCCGCCCTTTTTACAAGCCTCGAAGAAAGGATTGCCGGCGCCCTTCACAACCATGGCAATAGTAAATCCTTTTGTCTTGGCAAACGACGGGACCAGCATCGTTCCCACCAGAAGAACTAGAATACCGGCAATGCAAAATACTCTTAAAAATTTACGGTTCATTCAATCTCCTCCTCATTTTAGATTCAACGGTTTTACAAAACCGTTACATTCATTTTATATTCAAACTTTTCGTTATGGAATGGTATATGTTATTATTTATTTAGGGTATTCTATGATACCAAAAAAACTATTATTTCGGTGGTATTTACAATGTTTGGAAACGCGGACGCGACGGATCCATATCCGATTCTAAAAGGGGAGACTCTTTTCCGCCCCAACGAATTGGTATACCTGAACCGTTCCGATGAGTTGAAGGAGTTTTGCGAACGTATTCATAAGCATGATTTTATCGAAATCGCTTATGTAATACAGGGTAAAGGAGTTCATCAGGTCGGCGATTACAGCTATGAAGTGGCGCGGGGCGATTTAATCGTCATTAATTATGATGTCCCTCACAGCTTTTTCCCTTTACCGAATTCCCATGAGAGTCCGATACTTTATAATTGCGTATTCCGGCCAGAATTTTTAGATACCTCCCTGTTCAGCGGCAAATCATTTCAGGACATCACCTCCTCCTTTTTATTGGAATCGCTTTTTCCGGAAGACTTCTCCCCCGGACCCGATCTCCGGCTGCACGGTACTGAATTTCAAGAGATCGGTGAACTCTTCAACAAAATGTATCAGGAGTATAAATTGATGAAGAAAGGATACTCCGATATCATCCGGGCATACCTCATCGAGTTGATTGTCAAGATATTCCGCCTAGCCGAGTCGAACAGCCAGAAAAAGATCTCCAGCCGCCACAAGGAGCTGGTCGGTAAAGCGGTCGAATACCTGAAACAAAATTACCACTCCGACATAAAACTGGAGGATCTGGCCCTCCAATCATTTATCAGTAAGAACTATTTTTGCCGGTTGTTTAAAGAAGTCACCGGGATCGGCTTCAGCGATTACGTTCAAAAAATCCGGATCAACGAAGCCTGTAATCTCTTTCAAACTACCGATTTAAAAGTAACTGACATCGCCTACCAGGTCGGTTTTAAGGACATGAAATTTTTTTACGAGGTTTTTAAAAAAATTACCGGAAAAACCCCGGGGGAATACAGAAAAAGCAAGGGATAGGATGGCAAATATTTATTCCTCCGCTACAACGCCCTTCTTTAAAATAATATTGGCGTAAAGCGCCGATTCTCCGGTCGCCACAATAGCGAAAGCTTTTTTGGCCCGTTCGTAAAAGGCAAAACGTTCCACGTATTCGAAAACGGCGGATTCCGGATCGTATTTGGCGACAATCCGGCGATATTCTTCCCAAATGGCGGGCTGAACCGTATCTCCGGGCGCGACTGCCATTAAGGCCACCGGAGACTTTACATAATTATCCAGCGGATAAAATTGTAAAATAGCCTCCAATAATACCGGAATGCTTAATCCATCGGCCCGGGCAATTCTCTGAGCGTAAGCGGCGGCCGGAAAATTCCCGTCGCCAAGGACCAATTCATCGCCATGTCCCATTTCCATCATAATTTTGAATAATTCCGGGGAAATCACTTTGGGTATGCCTTTTAGCATCTGATCAATCCTTTCATAACAAGATAGTCCGTTAACGTCGCGCTGAAATTAAATTTTAAACACTGCCGCAGTTTGTTTCATCTCATTTGAGATTGTTAGCAAATTTTCCGCATAAGCGGTTACTTCTTCGGCAACGGCGGTTTGTTCTTCAGCCGTAGCAGAAACCTCTTCCGTACTAGCCATGCTCTCCTCACTGATTGCGGCAATATTGGACACCGTGACGACCACTTCCTCGGTATGCTCGTTCATTTCTTCTGCGGACGCCGCCACTTCGGCAATTTCGGCCACCACTACTTTGAGTTCGTTAAAAATTGCTTCAAAAGTTACTCTGGCTTGACCCGCTAAATTTTTCCCTGCTTCAACCCTAGCCATGCTCTGTTCCATTAATTCCGCCGTATGCCCGGTTTTCTGAATTATTTCCGCGATATGCCCGGAGATTGTCTGAGCGGCACTCCGGCAACGTTCAGCCAATTTTCCGGTCTCAGACGCTACAACGCTAAATCCTTTGCCGTGTTCACCCGCCCTGGCGGCTTCGATGGAAGCATTCAAAGTTAACAAAGTGGTTTGATCGGCGATTTCCCGAATCTCAGTAGTAATTTCCCCGATTTCCAGGGTGGTTTCATTAAGTTCCCGGATAACTTCAACCATCGCTTTGGTGGAATTATAGATCTGATTGATCTCCTCCGCCACATTACTGGTAACTTCCTGCCCATTCTGGGCCGATTTGGCTACCTGTCGCGATGTCCCGCTAATCTTTAAGGTGTCCCGGGAGACTTTCCGTACTTTTTCTCCTAATATATTTACTGTCTGGACGGTTTTCGAAAGTTGATCCGCTTGGTTCGAAGCCGCCCGCGCCAGCTCTTCCATTGCCCGGGCCACTTCCTCCGCCGATTGGCCCGAGTTTTTGGCCGCATTTTTAAGTTCCGCGCTTGCCGCGGCAACTCTCTCCGATTCTTTATTGATATCCCCAATCAAGAGACGGAGACTGCTTAACGAGATGTTTAGTTCTTGAACCACTTCATATGCTTCCTTACAGCCGAATGTGCGTATATCTTGGGTAAAATCCCCGGCTGCCATTGAACGGGCCGATTTGATGATCTCCCGCAGCGGCCGGGATATGGAAGCATTGGTAAATAAGCCGGTTAAAACAGCAATTAAAGCGCTTATAACCAAAAAGGTTATTACCGTGTTCTTTTGATTCCTGGCATTTAACGCGCTGTTTGAAGAGATTCTGTAGAGGCTGTTCTGAGCCCCGGTCTGGATAACCCCTAAATTCTGGATGATAGCGGCAAGTTCGGTCTCAAACTCCGTAAAGTTCTCTTTAGTGTCCGGGGCATAAGCCAACTTTTTGACCTTTTCAACGGCCACAATAACAATCTTCATTCTTTCATCATCAAAATTGGGAGTGTCTTTTCCAAGCGCCGCGATGGTTTGAAGATTATTGTCAATCGCTCTGAATGTATAATTCAGCGCGCTTGCGTCGGATAAGGCTGAAAGCCGTTTAAGGTAATTTTCCTTAACAAACAGCAAATTTTCTTTCAAGACGGATATTTCTTTGGAAAAACGCATTGAAGTGTTGAATATTTCCTGATTTGTCCGCTGCATAGTATCGATTGACGTTATGCTCAAGTAACCCTGAACCATTATAAAGATCAGCATAACCGCAATAATTGTCAGAATTAAGTAGTAAATCCGGATGTTTTTCAGAATTGGGTTCGAATACAGCTTTAAACCAAGGCTCCTAAAGGAGAGTGGAATTTTCATAAAAACCTCCCTCATTACCTTATAAATCTGAAACTGACTCCCATATTTAGTCCTGATAAATAAAAGTTGCCTTTCCGCCATACCGGCGCCAGAAGACAAAGCCTTTATTCCGGTATTTTGCAGCCGATTTTTAATAGGGGAGGCCTAAAAGGCCTCCCCTATCAATCTTATCGGTTTACAATATTATTCATACAGATTGGGTTTGATCTCCGGATTGTCGATATTGGTTTTATCATACCAGAAGAATCCGGTATCGATGTTCTTCTTTACCGGCTGCCCTTTGATCGCCATAACGGCGGCCTTCACGGCCTCATAACCGATGCCGACCGGGTTCTGGGTAATAGCGCCGGCCATTAATCCGGAGCGGATGGCGTCCATTTGTAGTTTCCCGGAATCATAACCGATGACGACAATCTTGCCGGCTTTATTCATTTCGTTCACCGCATTGATCACGCCGATGGCGGAACCTTCATTGGCGCCGAAGAAACCCTTTAATCTCGGATGGGCTTGCATAATTGCCTTGGCAAGGTCGGTAGTTTTGAGGTGATCACCGCCACCGTATTGAATATCAACGATCTTAATCTTTTTATATTTTGATTTAATCCGGTTTACGAAACCGTCGCGGCGGTCAATGCCGGTACGGCTGGTCTGATCGTGGACAATAACGGCAATCTCCCCCGAACCGCCGATCAATTGGGCCATTTTATCGGCTGCCAAAGCCGCGGCGGCTACGTTGTTGGTGGCGGCGGTCGCTATCGGAATATCGCTTTCCACCCCGGAGTCAAACCCAATTACCGGGATATTGGCGGCTTTAGCCTTCTGAAGCAGGGGAACACAGGCCTTACTGTCCAAGGCCGCCAGGCAAATAGCTTTCGGATTTTTGTTTAGGGCGGTCTGAAGCATATCAATCTGCTTGTCAACCATGGCTTCGCTTTCCGGTCCCTCAAAGGTAATGTCGACATCAAATTCTTTGGCTGCTTTTTCCGCTCCCAACTTAACTGCCTGCCAGAACTGATGCTGGAATCCTTTGGAAATAACCGGGATGTAGATCCTGGAGTTGTCCGCCGCCAGGGCCAGACCGCTTAACAGAGTCACCACGCATAACAAAGTCACCAGAGTAAAGATCTTCCGCAATTTCTTCATTACTGATTCCTCCCTTTTTTTATTATATTAAGCCCCTCGCGGAGCATAATACCTTACACAATCTCCTGGCAATCTATCCGCTTTGGCGGCGGCGGATGATATCCAGATATACGGCTAATATAACAATGATGCCGATAATCACCGTCTGCCATTCCTGCGGGATTGAAAGAATGCGTAAGCCATTGGTCAGCACGCTCATGATGAAGGCGCCGATAACGGTCCCCAATACGGTCCCTTCCCCGCCGCTAAGGGAAGTACCGCCAATAACCGCCGCGGCAATGGCTTGCATCTCATAACCCGAACCTAATGCCGGCTGGGCGGAGTTAATTCGCGACGCCATCATAATACCGGCCAGGCCGCTAAAGATACCCCCCACGGTGTAAACTGCAATCTTCCAGCCATTCACTTTAATGCCGGAGAGGCGGGCCGCCTCCTCGTTGCTGCCGAGCGCAAAAGTATACCTGCCGAGCGCCGTCTTGGTTAAAACCAGACCGGCGATAATGGCCGAACCAAAAAAGATCAGCACTGCATTGGGTATACCCCAGGCGGTACCCATCGAGACTTTATAGAAAGCTGGCGTATCAACGAAGTAAATAGGTTTTAACCCGGAAATAACCAGGGAGAGTCCAGCCGCAACCATCATCATTCCTAGGGTCGCGATAAACGGCGGGATTTTCAACTTTGAAATAAGTGTGCCGCTGACGAAACCGGAAAACGCGCCCGTACAAAGCCCCCCTAAAATTCCGACCGGAATGGGCAGCTTCCAAAAGGTGATAAACATACCGGTCATTACTGCGGAGAGCGTCATTACGGTTCCTATTGACAGATCGATTCCGCCGGTGATGATGACAAAGGTGGTCCCTACGGCCAATACCCCGTTAACAGCAGTGGAAAGTAAAATGCCTACAAAATTGTCGAAATTAAGAAAGTTCGGCGACGCCAGTGAAAATATGATGAACATAATAATCAGGCTGGCAAAAGCTAACAATTTTTGGGTAGCGCTTGAATGAACCAACGGTTTTTTCCAAACATCTTTCTTTTCTATCCTTTCCAGTTCCGTTTCCATATCTGCAACCCTCCAGATTCAATATTGACACCAAATAGCCAAAACATGGCCCCCCGGTTTATTCCCGCTTGGTCGCATATTGCATAATCCGTTCCTGCGTAGCTTCTGAGGCTTTAAGTTCACCTGTGATCCGGCCTTCGCACATGACGATGATCCGGTGGCTCATACGCAGGATTTCCGGCAATTCCGATGAGATCATAATAATCGATTTACCGTTTTCCGTTAGAGTGTTCAATAACTTGTAGATCTCGCTTTTAGCCCCTACATCGATACCCCGGGTCGGTTCATCGAAGATCAAAATGTCGCAATCACGAACCAGCCACTTGCCGACAACCACCTTTTGTTGATTGCCCCCGGAAAGGTTTTTTACTTTCTGTTGGATACCGGGCGTCTTGATCTTAAGATCATTGATGATCGTCTCCGCTGTCGCCCTGGTTTTCGCCTGCTTAATCCAGCCAAGGAATCCCAGATATTTTTTCAAGGCCGCCAACACCAGATTGGTCTCCAAATCCATGCCTAAAGCCAGGCCGTAACGTTTCCGGTCCTCCGAAAGATAACCGATACCATGGGTAACGGCATCACTGGGATTGCTGATGTTTATTTTCCGGCCCCTCACATAAATTTCACCCGAATCGACCGGATCAGCCCCGAAAATCGCCCGCGCCACCTCGGTGCGGCCGGCACCCATCAAGCCCGCAAAGCCAAGAATCTCTCCTTTCCTCAGATTAAAACTGATATTTTTTATGGTCCGGCCCCGGTTCAAGTTTTTTACCTCCAGCACAATCTCCCCGCCGGTATCGGCCAAATCGGAATGGAAAGTCTCATAGATCGTCCTTCCCACCATCAGGTTGATGATCTTGTCAATCTCTACATCAGGGGTAAGAACTGTGTCGATATAACGTCCATCACGCATAACGGTTACCCGGTCGGAGATCCGTTTCAGCTCTTCCAGGCGGTGGGATATGTAGATAATTCCCACTCCCTTTTCCCGGAGTTGGCGGATAATGCGGAAGAGGTCCGTGATTTCAGTTTCGGTCAGCGCAGCCGTCGGCTCATCCATAATCAACACTTCCGAATTATAGGACAATGCTTTAGCGATCTCCACCATCTGCTGTTTGGCAACGGTAAGATCCGCTACTTTGGTGCGCGGATCGATATTAAGATGGATCATCGACAGCAGCTCGCTTGTTTTCTGGTTCATCTCTTTTTCGTTAAGGAAAAATCCCATACCGTAACGGGGTTCCCGGCCGATAAAAATATTCTGGGCCACGGTCAAATGGGGCATCAGATTAAATTCTTGATAAATAATACTGATGCCTAATTCCTGAGCCGCCCTGGGATTGGAAATCTCCACTTCCTCGCCTTTGTAACGGATATGGCCGGTGTCCTTCCTATATACCCCAGTGAGCACTTTCATCAGTGTGGATTTACCGGCTCCATTTTCTCCCACCAGGGCATGTACTTCCCCGGCGCGCAGTTCGAACCGGCATTGGTTGAGCGCATGGACGCCCGGAAAGTTTTTTTCGATTCCCTCCATTAAAACCAGAACTTTATCCATACTTATTTCCTCCCGTACAGCGGGCCAAAATTACTACAAGCCCTGTAATCGGCCCCTTCCGGATCCATCGTTCCGAAAGCCCCCCAGGCGCTGGGGCGGAATATTCTTTCCTCCGGAACATTATGCATGGCTACGGGTATCCTAAGCATTGAGGCCAGTGTAATCAGATCGCCTCCAATGTGTCCATAACTTATGGCCCCGTGATTGGCGCCCCAGTTGTTCATCACCGAATAAACATCTGTAAATGGGCCCCGGCCGGTCAGATTGGGAACGAACCAGGTGGTAGGCCAGGTGGGATCGGTCCGTTTTACCAGTACCTCATGAACATCGGCGGGCAATTGGGCGGTGTAGCCTTCGGCAATCTGAACCACCGGCCCCAGGCCTTTAATGATATTTACCCGCGACATGGTCACCGGCATTCCGCCTCTGGTGGTAAATTCGGACGAGTAACCGCCGCCCCGGAAATAACCGAGGTTAGCATAACGGAAGCTGGTCGCCTCCAGGCATTTGCCGGCTTCCTCCGGAGTAATCTCCCAGAAAGGTTTCATCACTGGTTTCCCGTCCCTGGATTGTTGCCCGGTGCCGTCCAAGCAAGTAGAACCGGAATTGATTAAGTGAATGAACCCGTTGGCTGCCGGGCCGGATAGACTCATACCGGTTACCCGTTTCACCGCTTCCGGACTCCAGTAAGTTCTGACGTCGGAGAATATTTGGGCGGTATTGGTCAGTAAATGCCCAAAGAGCATAGCCACTCCATTAAGACTATCGTTCTCGGTAGCCACCACAAAAGGCTCCCGGAGACCGTTCCAATCGAATGAAGAGTTTAACATGGTTTCCATGAAATCGCCGTTGGGAAAATGATCGGTCCATTGCCGCTGCCCTTGAAATCCCGATACAATCGCATTATGCCCCATGGCTTCCTCGCCGAAACCAAGCTCTGCCAGGCGGGGGTTACCGATCATCAAATCGCGGGCTATCAAGGTCATCTTGACAACAATTTCCCAGTCCTGATCCTTTTTGGCTCTGGATACTTGCTTGCCGGCGGGATTAAGGTCGGGACCTTCCTGGCAATTTTCTTTCACCCATTTCAAGGCGGATTCAAATTCACGGGGGTCGTAAATCCGCTCTTCCATCCGGCGGGTGAATTCGGACATATCGATTGACTCATAACGCATACCGAGAAAGTTTTCAAAAAACCCGGGATCCACACATGAGCCGGCAATACCCATCGAAACCCCGCCCATGGCCAGATAAGACTTGCCGCGTATTTCGGCGACGGCTAAACCCGCCCGCACAAATTGTAGGATTTTTTCCTGAACATCACCTGGAATTGAAGAATCACCGGCATCTTGAACATCATGGCCGTATATTCCAAAAGCCGGCAATCCTTTTTGATTATAACCGGCCAGTACGGCCGCCAAATATACGGCCCCCGGGCGTTCGGTACCGTTAAAACCCCAAACCGCCTTTGGAATAAAAGGATCCATATCCATCGTTTCAGCGCCATAGCACCAACACGGGGTCACCGACAGCGAGACGCCCACCCCTTCACGGGCGAATTTCTCGGCGGTTTGAGCGGCTTCGGCAACTCCGCCGATACAAGTATCCGCAATCACACATTCCACCGGCAGGCCGTTCGGGTATTTCACATTTTCCGAAATCAACGCGGCGGCGGATTTCGCCATCCTCATAGTCTGTTCTTCCAGCGATTCCCTAACTCCCCGGCGCCGTCCGTCGATGATCGGCCGGATACCGACTTTCGGCAAACTCCCCTGCAACCTGTGCTGATGTAAATTCATCTTTAGGTCATGCAGTTTACTCATTTTCTCTCCCCACCTTTAATTATTTTGAATTGCATTTAAAAAGCCGAAATTACCGATTTTTAGCCGCTTTAAACTTTATCCGGACCTATACCGACCACCGAATTACGTTTTTAGCCGCTTTAAACTTTATCCGGACCTATACCGACCACCGAATTACGGACATGCAATTCACACTCTAAAACAATCTTGGCCGGAGCGGCATTTTTCTGCTTCATCTGGCGTTTCAACAAATCCATCGCCATTTGTCCCATCAAATAAGCCGGTTGATTGGTGGAAGTAAAAAAAGGATTTAACACTGAATCCGAGTCGTTATCATCGAAACAAACGATCCCGATATCGCCCGGAACTTTCAGATCAGCCTTTTGTAAAGCTGTTAGCGCTCCGATAGCTAAAAAGTTATTGGCGGCAAAGATGGAAGTGGGGCGTAACGATTGCTCCAATATCCTCCTGGTAAGCTGAATGCCGGTTTCTTTATTGGGTTTATCCCCATTCAGAATCATTCTTTCGTCAACCTGGATCCCAAATTTTTCTAAAGCCGCCCGGTATCCCTCAAGTCTTTGCCGGTTGACGGAGTTTTCTTTCGGGCCCGAAATAAAAGCTATTTGGCGATGGCCTAAACCAATCAGATACTCAACCAAACTCTGAGCGCTCTGTTGATTATTGGAAACAACAACATCGGCATCTAGCCCCTCAACCTCCCGGTCGATTAAAACCATGGGGATCTCCCTTTTGACAATCGGTTTCAAGTTTTTAGCCTTTGGGGATACCGGCGCAATAATCAGTCCGTCAACCCGGCGTTCCATAAACATTTGAATATAGGTCTGTTCTTTTTGGATATCCTCATCGGTATTGCCGAAAATAACGGCAAAACCGTTTTCGCTGGATTTATCCTCAATTCCCCGGAGGAGAGTGGTGAAGAAATTATTGGTTACATCGGGAATAATAACTGCGATGGTATTGGTGGTTTTTCGAACCAAACTGCTGGCATTGCTGTTGGGGATAAATTGCATCTCCTTTAGCAAGGCTTTTACCCGTTGCCTGGTCTCCTCCCGGACGTAAGGGTGGTTGTTGATTACTCTGGAAACGGTTGTAATTGAAACCCCGGCTTTTTTGGCAACATCGTAGATGTTCGTCACTTAATCGGCTCCATTCTGAAAAGTATTTCAGAATATCAATAAATAATATTCCGATGAACATAGGATATTACATATAATATAATATGAAACCCCTTTCATATTTAATAATTCGCCACCA
>JBLNCU010000135.1:0-23826 GCA_050260935.1 Bacillota bacterium | reverse complement strand
TGATACGGTTCCCCCCTATTGATCTTCACCGCCCGGTAAATCTGCTCCAGCAGTATCACTCGGAACAACTGGTGCGGAAAGGTTAATTTGGAGAAGCTTAAACTCAGTCGGGCACTTTTTATTAAATCCTCGGAAAGGCCCAGCGAGCCTCCGATTACAAAAACAACCGGTTCGCCGGCAACCGCCCTTTCACTTAAAAACGCCGCCAGGTCCGGCGAAGAAATCTCCTTGCCCTGACGGTCTAGAGCGACAACATATTCTTTAGGCCGGAGCAGATCCTTGATGGCTTTCCCTTCCCACCGACGCACCTGTTCCTCCTGGGCCGGGCTTGCCCCGTCGGGGCAAGGCAAATCGATCACCTCATCGATTTTCAAGGTCAAATAAGGTTTCAACCGTTTCAAATATTCCGCCTCCGCCCGGCGGAAATAATCTTCTTTTAGTTTGCCGACTGTAATGATACGAATCCGGGTCACTACCCACCGCCATCCTATTTTTGGCCTGCGCCCGCCTATTTTTTCATCTCACCGATAGTCACCGTTACCTCTTTAACCGTCCGGTTCCGGTAATATTCCAGATTTAATTTGGTCCCCACCGGATACTTGCTAATGGCGTCCCTGATTAGGTCAAGGTCTCTGACGGTTTGGTTATTGACCCTGACGATAATGTCGCCCGGGATAAGGTTGGCTTTATCAGCCGGGCTGCCTTTTAAAACTTGAGCGATAAATAATCCGGTTGTCACCGGCAGCCGCCGCCGGATATAATTTTCAAGTTCACCGACGTTTTCGGGAGTAAAATGGATATAGGCGATACCCAACCCCGGCCTGGTCACATAACCTTTGGTCAATAACTGCTCGGCCACAAAACGTACGGTGTTGCTGGGGATAGCAAAACCGATCCCCTGAGATTTCGGGGCAATCGCATTATTGATGCCAATGATTCTCCCGCTGCTGTCCAATAGTGGTCCACCGGAGTTCCCTAGATTAATGGAGGCGTCGGTCTGGATCATATTTCTAAGCTGCTGATTATCATCGCCGATAACTACGGTCCGCCCTATGGCGCTGACAACTCCTACAGTAACAGTGTTTTTTAAATTCTCCGCCAGCGGGTTCCCGATAGCGATGGCCATCTGACCGACCTGAAGTTGATCGGAATTGCCCCAGTCGGGCACAGGCAGATTAGAGGCGTTTATTTTTAAAACCGCCAAATCGGTCTGGTTATCATAACCGACAATTTTAGCCGGGTATGACTTGCCGTTAGAAAGCACCACCATAATCCGGTTGGCCATCCCCGAGACTCCGTTGACAACATGGTTATTGGTCAGGATATAGCCGTCCGGGCGGTAAATTACCCCCGACCCCAGGCCCTGAATATTTTTAACCTCCGGCCCGGTAAAAAAGTCAAAATCGGCCACCACAGTATTGGTGGTAATCATCACCACCGCCGGCCGCAAACGGTTGACTACGTCGATGGTGGCCTTTTCATAACTGGTTATATTCAACGGTTGAGCGGCCACTTTTTGGGGTTGCGGCCCGGGGCTGACCGGAGGATTTACCAGAGCCGTACCCAGCCCGGTGTATTTAACCGCTATGATAACCAAAATAGCGCCGATAAACCCGGATAAAATTCCAATCAGGTATAAAGGCGTTTGCTTGCGGTAATCATGGGAATCAAACCGGAATTGATTCAAGCCAAAATTCCTCCTAAATCGTGGGCTATAATATTCGCCTGGTATATTATTCCCGGCATTTTGCCGTAAAGTGTTTTCAGCCTGTTATAACGAAATGCCAGCTTATTCAGTTCCACTAACACTTAAGCGATAAAGATCGATTGTGTAGGAACGCCCCTCATAAAAAACCGGCCGCCGGGTTTGCTCCACCCGCCAACCTTCGGCCGCCGAGTACTTAATAAAATCCCTGGCGTAATCGCGGCCGGGATCAGCTAGGACGACACACCCTTCGGGTTTTAATGATTCCTTAAAAATCTTCCAAAGATAACTATGGAGATTCTTCTCATACAGGATATCGGCCCCGATAATCAAATCATAACGTTGCTCCGGGATTGGAAAGTTGCGCCAATCAGCCAGTAATAAACCGGAGGCCGCCACCTGATTTTTTAAGCAATTAACCCGGATAAAACGTAAGGCTTCTATTGTAAAATCGGACTGAACCACCCGGTATCCGGCGATTTTGGCGGCGATTCCCGCCAAACCGACCCCGGCTCCAAGTTCCAGCACTGAATCTGCTTTCAGGGCAGACTCACTCTCCATGATGAAACGGGCTAAGCCGATGGAGGCCGGCCAAAGTTCGGCCCAAAAGGGGATTTCATCCGGATCGTTCGCCCGGTCGAGCAGCGCATCTATATTGGCTACTTTGATTAACTCCAGCAAACGGCGGTTAATTTCAACCTTCACCGTTTTTAACCCGTAAGACTTTTCCAGTTCCCGGAGTTCCACCTGCCAATCTCCGGTCTCCGGTTCCCAAAAGGTTTTATTGTTTTCCATAATTCATCCCCATTCAATATGTAAAAAAGCCGGTAGTGACCACCAGCTTTCCTCGAATAAACCATTCTGGGGATCTGTTAATTAAGTTTGCCACTCTACAATAAATAATGGTGGATCTCCAAGTTCCATTGTCTGGCCTGCGTACTCCTTCCCTGTGCCGCCACATCTTAAGTGGCCTGAAATCTAGCCATAGAGACCTGAGAAATGGAGAAAGAACAGTCAAGTCAGCGGCCCTAATTATCCTTTACGGGCCGGCATTTGCTGGTCATACTCTCCTACTTGACCGGTAGCCGCCAAACGGGCCTGGATCTCTTCAATTATATCATAGAGCTGATCTTCGGAACTGCGGGCCTCAGCCACCACTACCAAAGATGGCTTGTTGGATGAGGCTCTGACCAAGCCCCAGCTGGAGTCTTCAAAGACAAAGCGGACTCCATTCACCGTGAGCAGCTCTTTAATCCGGCGGCCGGCAATAACCTTACCGGCTTTAAAATCCGCTTGATATTGGGCGGTTACTTTTTCAACCACGCCGTATTTCTGATCATCGGGGCAATAAGCTCCCAATGTCGGGCTTTGCCAGGTCTTCGGGAGGTTGTCGACTAATCCGGAAAGCGGCTGATCCGCCGCGTCAAGCATCTTCAGCAGGTTAACGGAGGAAACCACCGCATCATCATAACCCCGGCCGAAGGGGGCGTTAAAAAACCAGTGGCCGCTTTTTTCAAAACCGGCAATGGCATTCGCTTCGGCCACTTTAGCTTTTATGTACGAATGGCCGGTCTTCCAGGTTATTGTTTTGGTCCCGGTCTCCCGGAGGATCGGATCGTCATAAAACAGACCGGTGCTTTTCACATCGATCACCACCGCCCGTCCGGGATGATCCTTACAAATCCAGCGGGCCATCAACAAACCAAGCTTATCGGAGAATACTTCCCGCCCCTGGTCGTCGACAACCCCGATCCGGTCGCCGTCGCCATCGATGCCGATACCGATATCCGCCTTCTTTTCCCGGGTTTGTTCGCTAATCCGGTGTAGAAAAGCCAAATCTTCGGGGTTGGGGTTGAACTTTTTAAAATCCCAATCGGGCTCGCAATCGAGTTCAATAACTTCACAACCGAGGTTGCGCAGAACGGCGGGAACAAACCGGCCGGCCGTGCCGTTTCCGGCCGCGAAGACCACCCGGATTGCCTTCTTTAGTTTGGCGGTTTTTAAAATATCCTCTTGGTAGTGGTCAAAAAGACCGTCAAACGATTCATAGGTTCCCGGACCCGAGACAAATTTGCCTCCTTTGACGATCCGCTTAAATTCCAAAATCCCCTCAGGACCAAGTGTTGAAGAGAGACCGTTGGCGATCTTTATCCCCGTCCAGCCGTTCTCATTATGGCTGGCTGTCACCATTAAAGCAGCCCGGCAGTTAAAATAATGCTGCCCGAAATAGACCATAGGGGTAAGGGCCATTCCGATGTCAATCACATGGACGCCGGCGGAGAGCAAACCCACCACCAAAGAGCGGGCAAGATTCTGGCTGTAGGCCCTAAAGTCATGCCCCACCACCAACTTATCCTCTTTTAAAACCTCCCGCATCATCGTTCCGTAGGCCCGGCCCAACACTACAAAGCCGTTAGGATTAATCTCCTTCCCGAGCAGCCAGCGGACATCGTATTCCCGGAAGCCGTTATCGGTAATCATGGTCTTTTCAAAATAGTCAAAGGAGTTTTCCGGCACATGCTTCTCAATATCCCAACGCATTACTTAGCCTCCTTTTAATAAACCCGCTACTTCAAAATCCCTGCCGTCTTTAGCGAGTTTTTGTTTCCCATAATAAATCGGTAGCCTTTTTATTCGCCGCCTGTGTTAAAATCCCTGCCGGTTTCGATCGACTCTTCCTAAAACTGGGAAGTTAATCAACGAACGGTATTATATTCAAGCAAGAGCCCATTTATACAGGTCTCCACTTATACATTAAACCGGAAGTTTACAATATCGCCGTCCTCCATAATGTACTCCTTGCCCTCCAGTTGAAAAAGGCCTTTCTCTTTGATCTTGGCCATGGAACCTAGCTCGTGTAAATGTTGATATTTAACAACCTCCGCCCGGATGAAGCCGCGCTCGATGTCGGAATGGATTTTGCCGGCGGCTTTTTTGGCTTTAGTCCCTTTTTCAATGGTCCAGGCCCTGACTTCATCCTCCCCGACCGTGAAGAAAGAGATCAGATTCAAATTTTGGTAGGCTGCCCGCGCCAAACGGTCGATGCCGCTTTCGGTGATACCCAAATCCTTTAAAA
This sequence comes from Bacillota bacterium, assembly GCA_050260935.1. Lineage (GTDB taxonomy): Bacteria > Bacillota > UBA4882 > UBA8346 > UBA8346 > UBA8346. Next base: position 19,045 of record JBLNCU010000135.1, on the reverse strand, counting down.
AATCGCTCCGCTCCTCCGGCGCCAACATGTTGATCTCCATCTCCGTTTGGGCGCAAACCGTGACGATCGGCACCCCGTGCTCCCCGCCATAAGCGGCCAACCTTTCCTGTCCGGGATATTTAGCGGCCCGCCACTGGTCCTCATCCAAATTAACCACCACTACCATCGGTTTTTGGGTCAGAAAACCATACCCGTTTATCAGTTCAGCCTGTTCCGGCCGGACTTCCAATGTTTCCAGCCGGCCTTCACCCTCTAAGATTTCCTGGCATTTTTTTAAAATCTCCAGCTCTTCCTGTTCGCTTTCTTTTTTCTTCTTCCCGGACTCGATCCGCTCAATCCGTTTCTCCACAATCTCCAAATCGGCAAAGAGCAGCTCGGTATGGATCAACTCCAGGTCTTGCCATGGATCGATCCGTCCGGCCGGATGAGGGTTATCGGCGCTGGAAAAAGCCCTGACCACTTGAACCAGAGCGTCGACATTCCGAATCGAGGCCAAAAAGGCGTGTCCTCCCTGGCCTCCGGAGTCGGGGACCAACCCGGGTAAGTCGGTAAATTCAATCTGGGCATAAGTGGTCTTTTTCGGCTTATACATAGCGGCCAAAAAATCGATCCTTTGGTCGGGAACCTTCGCCATTCCGATATTGGCCGCCATTTTAGAAGCGGCGGCGCTAGGATGTCCCCCGGTCAACAAATTAAAAAGGGTTGTTTTGCCCGAACCGGTCAACCCGACTAAACCTATCTTCATCCGCGATCACCTTCCTGAAAAGATCAGTGGAAGTAACTTCGCCACCGGGAGGTTATTTCCTGGCGGGCCCAATAAATTTTTGCAAAAAATCTCCCCCGGCTGCAAGTCTTGGAATGAGGCTTATTATACAGAGTCGAATTCAAAACATCTAGTTTATCTTGCTTATCAACGCTTACTTGGTATTATACCGCCTCCTTTAAAAGTACCTTTGAATACAAAACGGTATTAGTTCCCATTTAAGTGCCAAACTCATACATTAAAATTAAAAGAGAAGAACTATTTAGGAGGTACATCAAAAATGAGTCACCACCGTCATTACGAGGAAAACGGGGTTCAAACGATTGAAAATTCCGATAAAAACGAACATCCCTTTTTTAAGGGAAATGATCTGTTGTATCTATCCCTGGTTATACCTTTATTGAGCGAGCAAGGCCGCCAGCTCATCTCATTCCTGGTGAATTTCGGCAACCCAAATCCAATCAGAAACTTTCCCGATCCGCTTAGTCTATTAAAACAGATGCCCTCCAAATTGGAGAACAACAATGTAAAAGACCTTTTACTGACAATAGTCTCCCTAATGTCCAACCCGGAAAACAAGTCCGGTTTTAACCCCTCCATGCTCTCCTCCTTGCTGGCTAACATGGCGGCCAAAAAGGAGGAATCCCAATAAAAAAGTGGGGTTGTCTCCCCACTTTTTCATCATAAAAACACTATTGTTCCATCTGTTTAGCTAAAAAACCCGCCGCTGTCTCCGCAATTTTTAATTCCATATCCCCCATAGTCACTCCGGGCTCTTTGCTTGATAAAATAACCGCTCCTATAGGGTCCCCCTCGGAAATAATCGGTGCTATAACTTGAGCCGAAAACTTGCATTTCCCTTCTTCTTCCTTCACAGGGCAGGCCTCACAATATTTATGCTCCCCTGGTTTCGGCATTAAAACTACTTTGCGTTCTTCGATGGCCTTTTCAACAGCCTTGGATATGGGTTTGTCGAGAAACTCCTTCTTCGGTGCCCCTGATACGGCAATAACCATATCACGATCCGCGATGCAAGCTATATGTCCGGTCGACTCGTATAGAGAATCCGCGTATTCTTTCGCGAAATCACCCAATTCGCCGATCGGGGAGTATTTTTTGAGAATAACTTCGCCCTCCCGATCGACGAAGATCTCTAACGGGTCGCCCTCTCGGATCCGCAGCGTTCTGCGAATCTCCTTGGGGATGACCACCCGGCCAAGATCATCGATCCGCCGTACTATTCCGGTCGCCTTCATCCCCCATTACCTCCTTTTCATAAACTTTTTCTTTTACTCACTTGGTGTCAGAGGCCTGCCACCCGTGTAATTTAACGTAGACTTGGTAAAAACCCACTTCTACCTTTATTGATAGTATATAGCCGAGTTAATTTTTTTATTCATTTTTCCACTTTAATACTAAGTTGCCTTCAAATCAGCGCTTTTTACTCCCTGAAAGCTTACTTAGTATTTGCCGTGCATTTAAATAACTCAATCAATTAAACGCAGAACCGTATGAGGTAGTTCCCTGCTTTTCAAACGCTATTTGCCAATTACCACGACAGATTCTGCTATATCCCGGGAGAATCCGTGCCGCTCCGGTAATAGAATGCCCAGGAAAGATATTTCAATTCCCACAGTTAGCTTTTGGATGACGGATGGCGAACTATTTCTAACATTCCTTGAAAGGACTTTTGGGTTTAGTGGCAAATTAATGAATGCTTAGCGCTGATTTGCCTTCCGACCGCCAATCCCGTTTTATAGGTAATGCTGGTTTTGGCAATTAGAATATGGGGGGTTTGGATGTGAAATATTTTCCGGGCGGCCCGCCGGGCCAAGGAAAAAAGAACCGCCCGATTTTAGAGGCCAGGTATTTATCTCTTTCCTTGAAAAGGCCGGCTACAGCAAATCCTTCCCGTTACGAGCTTAAGTTTTTATTGGGGCTGATAGCTGAGCGCCGGGGGAATTCACCGGAGGCCGGCAATTGTTACCGCCAAAGCCTTCAACTTTACCCTCTTAATTATAAAATAATCTTCCGTCGCGCCAAAATGGAGCTTTTAAAAGGCAACCAACGGGAGTTCGCCAGGCTGTGCAAGGCCGGTTCAGAGGCTACCCAATTTTTAGGCGGCAAATTCTCCAAAAAGAAAGGATTGACTCCTACTTTCCAAGCAACTCTAATGAATGAATCAACATTTTTAAGGTTTCCGCTTCCGAAAGACTGACCTTCCAGCGGAAGATCGGTGGTCTGCCGGTTTGATAGCGGAAATGACCTCTGTATTTTTGCAGCACCAATAATACCTTCTCGTAATCGGCCGCCAACCCCTGGTGCAGTTTTCCGATGATTTCGTTTTTTTCCTTGGAAATAGAGGCGAATCCTATCTGTTTAGCCCAGGCCTTGATTCTGGCAATATCGATCAAATTGAGAACCGCCTGGGGCTCCGTTCCAAACCTGTCGACGATCTCGTCGTTAACTAATTCCACTGCCGCTAGTGAGCTGGCATTGGCGATTTTTTTGTAAATTTCCACCTTCTGCTTGCTGTCGGAGATGTATTGAGTGGGGATATAGGCGTCAAATGGGATCTCCACCACCGGTTCGGGCAGTTCCGGAGCTACTTCGCCCCTTTTCTCCCGGATCGCCTCATCCAGCAACCGGCAATACAGCTCAAAACCAACCGCCGCGATCTGCCCGTGTTGCTCCGGACCCAATAGATTTCCAGCCCCCCTAATTTCTAAATCCCGCATCGCGATTTTAAAACCGGAACCTAATTCGGTAAATTCCTTGATGGCAGCCAGCCTTTTCTCGGCGTTCTCCGTTAAAACCTTGTCCTTACGGTAGCAAAAATACGCATGGGCAATCCGGTTGCTCCGGCCGACCCTGCCGCGTAACTGGTATAACTGGGCCAGGCCAAATCTTTCGGCATCATATACAATCAGAGTGTTAACATTGGGAATATCCAGTCCGGTTTCGATAATAGTGGTGCAAACCAGAATATCGGCCTGGTTATCGTAAAAATCAAGCATTACCCGTTCCAGTTGATCTTCATCCATTTGACCGTGGGCAACGGCTATCCTGGCCTTGGGAAGCAAGTTTTGAATATATGAAGCCATTTTATCGATGGTCTCCACCCGGTTATAAACGAAATACACCTGGCCGTTACGGTCGAGCTCCCGCTGGATGGCTTCCCGGATTACCTCCTCATTATACTCCAGGACATGGGTGCGTATTGGGTACCGGCCTTGAGGAGGGGTCTCGATAATACTGATATCACGGATACCCGCCAGTGACATGTGAAGGGTCCGCGGGATAGGCGTGGCGGTCAGGGTCAAGACGTCCACGTTTTTCCGGAATTCCTTTAATTTCTCCTTATGAGCCACGCCGAAACGCTGCTCCTCATCGACAATTAACAGGCCCAAGTCCTTAAAATGAACATCGGCGGAGATCAAACGGTGGGTGCCGATTACCAGATCAACTTCCCCTGTCAGCAGGCCCTCAATTACCTCCGTTTGCTCCCTGGCGGTCTGAAACCTACTTAAAACCTTGATATTAACCGGAAATCCGGCAAACCTCTCCCGGAAGGTTAAAAAATGTTGCTGGGCCAGAATAGTGGTCGGAACCAACACCCCGACTTGTTTCCCGCTCATGATGGCCTTAAAGGCGGCCCGCATCGCCACTTCGGTTTTGCCGTAACCAACGTCGCCGCAGAGTAAACGATCCATCGGTTTGGCCCGTTCCATATCGTTTTTGATCTCTTGGACCGCCCGGACTTGGTCGGGGGTTTCTTCGTAAAAAAAGGCCTCTTCAAATTCATGCTGCCAGATGGTATCCGGGGCAAAAACGTAGCCCGGGGTAATTTCCCTCTGGGCGTATAGTTGGAGCAGGCCATCGGCCATGTCCCGCAAGGATTCTTTCACCCGGTTTTTGACCTTTTGCCAGTCAGTGCCGCCCAGCTTGTTGACTTTCGGTGGGGAATCCTCCACCCCGATAAACTTCTGGATTAAATTTACCTGATCGGTCGGAACAAATAACCGGTCTTCGCCGGCGTACTCAATACGCAGATAGTCGCGGTGCCCGCCGGCGATCTCCAGGGTCTCGATTCCCATATACCGGCCAATGCCATGATTGATATGAACCACATAGTCCCCGGCTTTAAGATCGGTAAAGGAACTGATTTTAATCCCTTCCTGTTCAAACCGGGCCTGGTATTTCTTTTTTTGTCTGCCGTAGATCTCCGTCTCGGTGAGAATTATTATTTTACCGGGCGCCCATTCTAGGCCCGACTCCAGATCCGCCACCAGGATCTTGACTGAGCCGGGGGTAAGAGTCAGTTGGGATTGGTCTTCAACTAAATTTGAGGCTATTCCCTGTTCCCTTAATACTTCCTTTAGGCGCCGGGCTTTATCCTTCATGGCGATTGCCAAAATAATAACCCGGCGGTCCCTGATCCAGAGGTTGATTTCATTGGAAAGCATTTCCAGCTTGCCGTGAAAAGTGGGCGGTGTTTTAAAAGGGAGCGTCAAAGTATGATCCGGCGACAGCCCTTTGGGTGTTTTGGCTAAAAGCGAAATCGACCAGGGCTTTTTTACCCAAATCGCTTTCTCCAAATCGGCCGGATCCAGTAAGATTTCCTGTTCTTTCGGAAGAATAACCCCTTTTTCCAAAAAATTACTCATAATGGAGGCATTCTCCTCCATTAAGGAATGATACGAATCTCTGCCCCGGATCGGCTCATCCAGTATAACCCTGGCGCCCGGCAGGTAATCCAATAATGTCACCAGACCGGGAACAATCCATGGCAGGAACTGGTCGGCTCCAGCCAATTGGTGGCCGGCGGCCAGCCTTTCCAGCGCTTCCCCAATCCGGTCGCGTAGGCTTTCAGCCTCATTTACCCGTCCGATATCCTCTAATTTGGCGGCTTGTTTTTCCAGATCAGCCTGGATCAGGCCCCGGGATTGATCGAATTCTTCCTGGCGCCAAAGGCCTTCCCTGGCGGGGAGAATCAATACCTTATTCAAAGAAGCGGTGGAAATCTGATCTTCTATATTAAAACTGCGGATCGAATCCACCTCATCCCCAAAAAACTCAATCCGGACCGGTTCCTCCCGGTTTAAAGGAAATATATCGACTAAATCTCCGCGTTTACTGAATTGGCCGATAGATTGCACCTGATCGACCCGCTCATACCCCATCCGGGCCAACATCATCAACAAATCATCCACTGAATATTCGGCCCCTAGTTCCAGGGAGGCGGTAAATTCCCGAAACCTGCCCGGAGGTATCAGGCGGCGTTGTAAACCCTCCCATGATGTAACCACTACCAGTCTTTCCCCTTGAATGATCCGGCCGAGCGTCTCCACTCTTTGGGCGGTTACCTCCGGCTCATAGGCCTCTTCGTGCGGCAGCAACTCGTTACCGGGAAAGTAGGCGACCAATTCCGGCCCTAGTAAGCTTTCAAGGTCGGAGGCCATCCGGAAGGCCTGGCTGTTATTATAACTGATTACCAGAAATCGGCCAGCCTCCTCTTTAATAAGACCTGCTAAAGCCATTGATTTTTGGGTGCCGCTGATTCCGGTTAATAAATCCTGGTCCCCCCGGTTAAAATGCTCCATAACTTGTTTAAATTCCGGGTATGTTGTTAAATCTTGCAGTAATTCCCTCATCAGATCCTCCTGATGCAATGCCTAATAGGGCTTACGTTGGTGAGCCCTGAGATAAAGGGTATTATATATTATTCAGAAGTGTCACTTAATTTGAATTTCTATCACATTCATCTTCATCATTAGCTGCTCTATTTATTATTTAAAACGCCGCCAACTATGGCGTCGTAAAATCATGCCATTCCAAAAGAGATGACTGACGATGGCTAAGGATAGACTTAACCATACCGGCATTTTAAATAGGAAAAATGTGCCGAAAGCGGTGTGCTGCAATACGCCTGCCGGAACCAGAAACCATTTAAGAGGTTTATTGCTGTGGATTAGTTCATAGATCCCCTCGCCGAGACCGAAAAAAGCATACAAAAACAATGGACTGAGCTGATAGTAAAATGAAACGCCCCATTTCAAAAATTCTTCACCGAGCGGCGCCAAAATTCCCACCCGCAGTGTTTCATTTACCCCGCAGAAATATAAAACCCGGTCCCAAAGTAAGGCCAAGCCGATGGCTATCCAACCGGCTATAATAAGCTTCATCCCGAAATATCATTACCCTAAACCGGGGTAATTATTCGGGCTATGTGTCTATATGTATTCAAGCTTAACTGCGTTAGAATCCAGGAACCAGAATAAAACCTTAATATAGGCTACCTGTACTATCTCTCCCAATTTCCATTCTTTAATTGCCGGCAAGTGGATGACCCCGAATGATTAGATACATCATTCTGAATTCCGGCTCCTGGCTCCTTAATTCTATAAGCTTGATAAAACATAACAATTAACTCAAATGGTTCGCAACATAACCCGGACCTTTGGTTACAAAAAAAGTCGCCGCCTCGGCAGCCCGTTCAATACTTTGGCTGAAAATTTCCTTTTCCGGGCCGCAGAACGGTTTGAGCACATAGTCGACAACATCTTGATTATCCGGCGGCCGGCCAATTCCCACTCTAAGCCGCGGGATATCGCTGCTCCCAATCGCCTCGATGATCGAAGCCATCCCCTTATGCCCGCCGGAACTGCCGGAAAGCCGGAATCGCAGTTTTCCCAAAGGCAAATCCAGATCGTCGTAGACCACCAATATCCGCTCCAGTGGTAGCTTAAGATAAGCCAATAAAGCGGATACTGCCTGGCCGCTGAGGTTCATGAATGTTTGTGGTTTAACCAGAAACAACTCGTTGCCTTCTACAACCCCTTTACCGTACATACTCTGAAAACCTTTTTTATTAACAGCAATCCCGGACTTTTCGGCAATCCGCTCGATCACCAAAAACCCGGCGTTATGCCGGGTCTCTTGATATTGGATGCCGGGATTTCCCAGTCCAGCTATACAAAACAATCTTACACCCCCACCGGGGAAACAATAACACTATTTGGTTTATTTTGTTTCTTTGGTTTCTTCTTTCTTAGCGCCGACGGCCTCGGGTTCAGCAGCAGCTTCCGCAGAAACGGCAGGAGTCGGTTCCGCGGTCACTGTCGGTGAAGCGGCAAGGACCACTACCTCTTCCGGCGGATTTAACACTTTAACACCCTCAGGCATAGAAAGATCCTTGACATGGATTCCGGCGCCCAAGGTTAATTTACTTACATCCACCGAAATCCGGTCCGGAATATTAGCCGGTAAACAAGTAACCTCAAGTTCATGAAGAACTTGTTCCAGAATAGCTCCGTCATTAGTCCGTTTCTCTTCATTCACCAAATGAACGGGGGTTTTCACCGTAACCGGGTGATCCATCGAAACCCTAAGAAAGTCAACATGCATCAAGCTGCCTTTCAGGGGATGCCGTTGGTAATCCTTGACCAGGACATGCTCCGGCTCCTCTTTTTTGCCTTTTTTAATCTTTAAGGTTATTAATTTACTGGCCCCGCCTTTAAGGAAAAGCATCTGAATATCATGTGAATTAATGGTAAGATGCTCGGTTCCTTTGCCTTCCCCATACATAACCGCAGGGATTTCCCCTTTTCGGCGAAGCTTGACTACTTTTTCCTTGCCAAGCTCCTCCCGGACAGATGCCGCCAATGAGAACTCCATTGAAAAATTCCTCCTTAAATGTCCATCAAGAAATATTTAATATTTAAACAGTGATCTTTAGAAAAGTTCGCTCACATTATAACATTCCCACCCAATATTGTAAACTGCTTATCTTGATTTCACTTGCCGGCGCGCTCCCGGGGGGATTTCCAATCCAGCTTTAACTCCTGCTTGCTTCTGGCAATGGCCAAAGCTTTATCCGGCACATCTTTGGTGATGGTCGATCCCGCCCCTACGGTCGCCCCGGTCCCGATTGCCACCGGCGCCACTAGATTGGCATTACTCCCGATAAAGGCGCCGTCTTTAATAATAGTCCGGAATTTGTTGACCCCATCGTAGTTGCAGGTGATGGTCCCCGCCCCAATATTCACGCCGGAGCCGACTTCGGTGTCACCGAGATAAGTAAGGTGGGGTACCTTACTTCCTTTACCTATTTGGGCATTTTTGATCTCTACGAAATCACCGATTTTAACTTTTTCAGCGCTTTTAGTCCCGGGACGGAGATAAGCATAAGGCCCGATATTATTCCCGTCACCCAACTCCGCCTCAATAATCTGGCTGAATTGAACGGTGGTACCCGCCCCGATTGAGGAGTCGATAATTCTGGTATGTGGGCCAATGGTACAATTTTCGCCTATTATGGTCTTTCCCAAAAGAAAGGTTCCCGGGAGAATTGTAGTATCGCGGCCGATGGTTACCTCCGGCCCGATATAGGTAAAAGCAGGGTCCTCGATACTTACCCCTTGCCTCATCCATTTTTGATTAATGGCTTGTTTGAGGAAGCTTTCCGTATTGGCTAATTGAACCCGGTCGTTCGGCCCCATAACCTCTTCGGCATCATTGATTAAAAGTCCGGCGACTTGCAAGCCCTTTTGGACAAAGACCTTGAATACATCGGTGAGATAGTATTCCCCCTGGGCGTTACGGGGGGTAATTTCCTTTAAGGCTTCAAGAAGGAGCTTGATCTCAAAGCAATAAACCCCGGTGTTTACTTCGGTAATCGCTTTTTGCCCGGCATTAGCGTCCTTATCCTCAACAATAGCGGTAATATTGCCTGAGGCGTCCCGAATTATCCGGCCGTAACCGGTAGGATCAGCCATCTTGGTGGTGAGCACCGCCGCCGCCCCTTGCCGGCTCCGTTTTAAAGCTACCAGTTGTTCAATGGTTTCAACCCGTAATAACGGAGTATCCCCGTATAAGACCAACAAATCTCCGGAAAGCCCGGCCAAAGTCTCCTGAGCCATCATGACGGCGTGGCCGGTGCCCAATTGTTCCCGCTGCCATATATACTGTAAACCTTCGCCAATACTGTCTATAACCTGTTGCCCTTCAAAACCGACCACCACAATTACTTTGGACGAACCCGCCCCAAAAGCGGCGTCAACAACATATTGAAGCATCGGGCGGCCTAGTAACGGGTGGAGAACTTTCGGGAACCTCGACTTCATGCGTGTTCCCTGTCCGGCTGCTAAAATAAGCGATGTTAGCTCCGGCAAAATGATTCCCCCCTTCGCTCTATCTCCTGTTTTATATGTAGTTAGGTCCAAAACCGCCACATGTTTCCTGTCTAAAAGCGCTAAAAAAAGAACTCTTAGGAGTTCTTATACGCATAAACTTGGCTGGGGCGGCTGGACTCGAACCAACGCATGCGGGAGTCAAAGTCCCGTGCCTTACCAACTTGGCTACGCCCCAGTACAATGCAAAATATAGTATATCAATCGCCGGAACAGATGTCAAGCCATATGAAAGATGAAGCGACAATAAAATCATGTCCATATAGCCAAATTATAGGGTTTTTTCTAAATTTTTGTTTTCGACTTGAACTGCTTAATGGTAAATCTTGCTTAAGATTTCCGTTATAGGCCTTTACATAGTCAAAATATAATGTTACAATTTTGTTAAATATTCTTTAACTATTTGTTTCCCGCTTGCTCTCTTTATAGCAGCCAATTTTATTATGAGGCAGTTATTAATTATGTCAAAAACAAACTCCCTTTAACTGTAAATTATTACTTTTTGTAACGTTTTCAGGCTCATTTGATTCCGCTTCTTATCATATTATATTTTAAGGGGTGTATGCCGGAGCCATCTTTCTTTATACCATTTGCCTCATACTTAGACAAGGAGGAAAAACAATTGCTTACTTCCGGAGATATATACTTATTCCATGAGGGTAATTATTTTAAAGCTTATCAAGAATTCGGCAGTCATTATACAGAAAGCGATGGTGCGGAAGGAGTCAGATTTACGGTATGGGCCCCTCACGCGGTTAAAGTAGGGGTAGCGGGCGACTTCAACAATTGGCAAGGAAGCTGCAATCCGATGGATAAAATATCCGGCTCCGGCATCTGGTCTGCTTTTATTCCCGGCCTTAAACCGGGCGAATTATATAAATATGAAATCCATACCGGACAGGGGGAGGTTTTTTTTAAAGCCGACCCCTTCGCTGTTTTTTCGGAAACAAGGCCGCAAACTGCTTCTATAGTTTATTCGCTGAGCGGTTATCCCTGGCGGGATGATTACTGGCGCCAAAACTACCAGTTGTCTTATAGAAGACCAGTGAACATTTATGAAGTCCATTTAGGCTCCTGGAAAAGGAAGGAACACGATAATTTTTATTCATACCGGGAAATTCTTCCGGAACTGGTTGATTATGTACGGGAAATGGGATTTACCCATATTGAGCTGCTTCCTTTGATGGAACATCCGCTGGATGGATCCTGGGGGTATCAGGTTACTGGTTTTTATGCCGTCACCAGCCGTTACGGCACGCCTCACGATTTTTGTTATTTCGTTGATTATTGCCATCAAAAAGGGATCGGAGTGATTCTGGACTGGGTTCCGGCGCATTTCTGCCGCGACTCTCACGGGTTAAGCAATTTTGACGGCACCCCCTTATACGAAGCCCGGGAGAATGTGGAATGGGGAACCTTGCAATTCGACTACTCCAGGCCGGAGGTAAGAAGTTTTTTGATTTCCAACGCTATTTTCTGGTTTGATCTATACCATGTCGACGGATTAAGAATCGATGCCGTGGCCAGCATGCTTTACCCCAATTACCGGGAAGGCCGGCAATGGAAAAAAAACAAAGGTGACAGCAGGGAAAATCCCGAGGCGGTGGCTTTTATGAAACGGCTTAACGAAGCGGTTTATGAGAATTTTCCCAATGCCTTGATGATCGCCGAAGAATCCACCACCTGGCCGCTGGTGACCAGGCCAACCTATTACGGGGGATTGGGTTTTAACTATAAATGGAATATGGGCTGGATGAACGATCTCCTCCGCTATATGCGGTTGGAATACGACGGACGAAGCAAGCAGCATAATTTATTGACCTTTTCCATGTTGTACGCCTTCAGCGAAAATTTTATCCTCCCCCTTTCTCACGATGAAGTAGTGCACGGCAAAAAATCCTTAATTGAAAAGATGCCGGGGGACTATTGGCAAAAATTCGCCAATTTACGGCTCTTGCTTGGCTATATGATGGCCCATCCCGGGAAGAAACTTCTTTTCATGGGCGGGGAGTTCGCTCAGTTCATAGAATGGTGCTATTTCAAGCAATTGGATTGGATGCTGCTTGGTTTTGAGATGCACCGGAATTTCCAGCGGTATGTAAAGGAACTGAACCATTTTTATCTGCGGGAGAAATCCCTTTGGGAATTGGATCACGAAAGCTCCGGCTTTTACTGGATCGATCCTGATAATTCTGAGCAATGCATAGCTTTATTCGTTAGATCGGCCGAAGACACCGGAGATTTTTTGATTGTCGCCTGCAACTTTACCCCGGCTTTTTACGAAACCTATCGCCTGGGAGTGCCAAAACCAGGAATCTATCAGGAGGTATTCAACAGTGATCTCGGCATATACGGAGGATCAGATCAGAGAAATCAAAACGCACTCCAGAGTGAAAATAAAGCCTGGCACAATCAGCCTCATTCGATTCAGCTAAAACTACCCCCGTTGGCCGTTGTTTTTTTAAGGTTGACAAACTTGACCTCCGCCCCCGGTGAGCAGGTTTGAGCGAAAATGGTAAAGATCCGGCCATATTCATCTTTTGCAGACTATTTAAAAGCGGTTAAGTATAAATATGATTAGAGCCAATTTCCCAGATTATAGATGCTGATTTGGGGAATGCCTTCTATAAAATTAAAAAACGAAAGAGGTGGTATTATGCTGGCCAAAGAGTGTATTGCCATGCTGCTCGCGGGCGGGCAAGGCAGCAGACTTGGATATTTAACAAAAAGAGTCGCTAAACCAGCCTTGCCTTTCGGCGGGAAGTACCGGATCATCGACTTTTGTTTGAGTAATTGCAATAATTCCGGCATAGACACAGTAGGGGTTTTGACTCAATACAAACCCTTCTTGTTAAATTCCTATATCGGGGTCGGCAGCGCCTGGGACCTGGATCATGAAGAAGGCGGCGTCCATGTGCTCCCTCCGTACACGGGCGAAAAAGGCGGTGAATGGTTTAAAGGGACCGCTGATGCCATATATCAGCATATGGATTTTGTGAAAATGTATAATCCCAAATACTTGCTGGTTATCTCCGGCGACCATATTTATAAAATGGACTATTCCTTCATGTTGGAATACCATAAAGACAAAAAAGCGGATGCCACCGTAGCTGTTCAGGAAGTTCCCTGGGAGGAAGCGGGCCGTTTCGGGATTACCAATACCGATGAAGAAAGCCGGATTGTGGAGTTTGATGAGAAACCCAAAAAGCCCCGGAGTAACCTGGCTTCCATGGGAATTTACATTTTTACCTGGCCGGTAGTTCAGGAATATTTGGAAAAAGATGCTAAAAACCCCGCCTCCGAGCATGATTTCGGCAAAAATATCCTGCCGCAGATTTTGAGCGAGGGCCGGAGCATTTACGCATACCGTTTCAACAGTTACTGGAAAGATGTCGGGACGATTGAAAGCTATTATTCGGCCAATATGGATCTTTTAAGCGCCAGGCCGGAGCTGGACATTTATGATGAATATCTTAAAATCTACTCAAAACCGCCCATCCTCCCTCCTCATTATATCTCGGAAAAGGCGAAAGTCCAAAGCTCCCTCATTCCCGATGGCTGCACCATCCTAGGCGAGGTGGAACACTCGGTCCTTTTCCCCGGGGTGTATGTGGGAGAAGGCTCACTGGTCAAGGAATGCATTTTGTTACCTAACGTCAAAATCGGCGCCGGCTGTATTGTTAAGAAAGCCATTATCGCCGAGAACACGGCCGTTGGCAATTATAGCCGGATTGGTTATGACTCCAGCAATATCTTCAACACCACGGAACTTACGGTTATCGGCGATTGCATCAACCTACCCGACCGGGTGGAGATCAAAAAAGGCTCCAAGATCGGCGGCTGGCAGAATGAAGAGTCCAAAATCAGCTAAGACAAGGAGGGAATTCCGTTGGAACCCATCATGGGTATTATCAATAATACCAAAAGCGAGGATTTGCTCAAAGAATTGACTATCTACCGTTGCATGTCCGCCGTTCCCTTCGGCGGGAGATACCGCTTAATCGATTTTCCCATGTCGAATATGGTCAATTCGGGTATCCGCAATATCGGGGTGATAACCTCCCATAAATACCGCTCGCTTATGGATCACCTGGGGTCCGGCAAAGAGTGGGGGTTGGACCGCAAAACCGAAGGATTGATAATTCTGCCGCCGGCCAGTCCCAGTGTTTTTAAGAAAAACCTCAGTTTTGACATGGAAGACTTCGAAGCCAACGCCGATTACGTCGAAAAGAGTCATCAAAAGTATATCCTGATCTCCGGGAACAATATGATTTGCAATATTGATTTCCGGGAGGCGCTGCGGTTTCACTTCGATAAAGGGGCTCATGTCACTCTTTTTTATGAGGAGGAAAAATCCGCCGCCTCCAACCTGAATGACCTGTTTTTTTTAGACGCCGGACCGGACGGGATGGTCTCAGCCATTAAAAAGGTTCCCAGCAAAAATATGAGCAATAAGGTTTTCCTGGAAATGATCATTATGGATAAAGCCTTGTTGATCGATCTCATCCGGGTGGCCAGAGAATCGGGTACTTGGGAACTGGCCGAGGTGTTGCAGAACAATATCCATGATCTAAAGATCGCCGCCTTCGGTTTTAACGGTTATGTAGGCCGAATCACCTCTTTGGAAAGTTATTTCCGCTGCAATATGGACCTGCTCAACCGGGAGGTCTGGGATGAGTTGTTTTTGGATACCAACCCCATCTTTACGAAGATAAAAGACGGTCCTCCAACCAAATACACCGCCGACGCGGAAGTAACCAATTCCCTGGTGGCCAGCGGCTGCAATATTAAAGGAAAAGTGGAAGACAGCGTGATCTTCCGGGGCGTTACCATTGGTTACGGAACCCAGGTAAAAAACAGCATCATTATGCAGCAAAGTGAGATTCAGGAACAGGTCGAACTGGAAAATGTGATTCTCGATAAAGAGGTGCAGATTCGGAAGGGAACTGTCCTGAAGGGAAAGAAGAAATCCCCCATCGTGATTAGCAAACGAAGCGTCATCTGAAGAGTCCGGAGTCCGAAATTTAAAACCAAACCAGGAACGATACATAAATATCGTTGATTTTAACCTCGGCGACTGTAAAAAGGAGCATATTGCCTATGAACATACTTTTCGTAGCTGCGGAAGGGCTGCCTTTCGTTAAAACAGGGGGCTTGGGGGATGTAATCGCATCGCTACCCAAGGTTTTAAGGGAAAAGAACGTGGACGCCAGGGTGATTTTACCTTTGTACGGCGATATACCGGCTCATTTCAAGGGAAAAATGGAGTTAATTAAAGAATTAACCGTCCCGTTAAGCTGGAGAAAACAATACTGCGGCCTGAAAACCTTGGTTCATGACGGAGTAAAATTTTATTTTCTTGATAACGAATACTATTTTAAACGGAATGGAATTTACGGCTTTTATGACGATGCTGAACGTTTCAGTTACTTTTGCCGGGCTGTATTGGAAGTCCTCCCTTATCTGGATTTTGAACCCCAAATAATCCATTGCCACGATTGGCACACCGGGATGGTAAGCGTTTTCCGGGAAGTGTTTTACAATAATCCCGGTTACGATAAGTTGCGCACCGTATTTACCATACACAACCTGGCTTATCAAGGCGTATTTTCCGGCTACATCCGGGGCGACATTTTAGGTTTTGACAACCGTTCCTTTGCAACTAAAAACAAGCATTTTGACGGTGATATTAATTTCATGAAAGCGGGGATTATTTTCTCGGATTTGGTGACCACAGTTAGCAGAACTTACGCGGCCGAAATTCTCCAGCCTCAATACGGGGAAGGACTGGATGGTCTATTGCGTGAAAACCGCGGCAAACTATCGGGCATTTTAAACGGCATTGATTACCAGGAGTTCAACCCGCTTACCGATCCTGCGCTTTATTTCAATTACCGGAACTCCCTGGAGAAGAAGGCCCAAAATAAATGCAGGCTCCAGGAGGAACTGGGCCTGACCGTAAGTGGGCGAACCCCGCTATTAATTGTTATTTCCAGGCTGGTTCAACAGAAAGGTTTGGATTTGCTCATCCACATCCTGGAAGAGCTTTTACAAGCGGACCTCCAATTAATCGTCTTGGGAACCGGAGAGCAAGAATACGAAAAAGTCTTTTTGGGTTGCGCCGCCCGGCATCCGGAAAAGATGGCCGCCAGGATCGCGTTTGACGACAGTTTAGCCCGGCGAATGTATGCAGCCTCCGATATTTTTCTAATGCCGTCCCGTTTTGAACCATGCGGATTAGGGCAGCTAATCGCCATGCGTTACGGAAGCGTTCCGGTAGTGCGGGAGACCGGTGGTTTGAAGGATACGGTTCATCCTTATTTTGAAGGCCCTCATGAAGGGGCTGGGCAGGGAAACGGCTTTACTTTTGTGGATTATAACGCTCACGAATTTCTGTTCGCCGTCAAAAGGGCGCTGGGATTTTATTATCAGCCGGATTCCTGGGCGAAAGTAGCCCGAAACGTTCTGCGGGCCGATTATAGTTGGGAACGTTCGGCCGCGGAATATCTTCAATTGTATCAAACCTTAGTTAAGCAATGATAAAAAAACAGCCATAAAACGAAAGGTAAAACTATTGCCAAATGAAACAGGACTGGATCTTCTTCAACTCCCACGACCCCTTTTTTCGAAGACCTTTTGGCGCAGTTCTTTGCAACACTAAAGTCGTTATCCGATTAATAATCGCCGAACCAGTCGAGGCGGTCTTTCTCAAACTCCTGGGGACAACCGGGGAAGAAAAAATGCTGCCAATGGTGGCGGTGGAAACCTCCGAAAAGCAAGATTTATATAAGGTGGAGCTGATTGCCCCGCCGAGGCCCGGGCTATTATACTACTACTTTATAGCCATTAAGGACGGAATTACCTATTTTTATGGGAATAACGACAAATTATACGGGGGAGTGGGGCAGCTTCTGGATACTACCCCTTTTCCCTATCAAATTACAGTTTACCAACGGGCAGCCGCCCGGCCCGCCTGGTTTCAGGAAACAGTAGTTTATCAAATTTTTGTAGACCGGTTCTATAACGGCTGTGAAGGCCGGTTTTTAAATCCCAAACCCGGCAGTCTTTTCCATGGAAGCTGGGATGACACCCCGGTCTATATTTGGAATAAAACCGGTGACACCATCCTTCGCTGGGATTTTTTCGGCGGCAATCTGTTGGGTATTATCAAGAAACTAACTTATCTAAAGGAGTTGGGTGTTGGCGCCCTCTACTTAAATCCTATTTTCGAATCGCCCAGCAATCATAAATACGATACCGCCGATTATAAAAAAATCGACTCCATGTTCGGTGATAACCTGATTTTTCAGGAATTGTGCAAAAAAGCCGCTAAACTGGGCATTAGAATTATTTTGGACGGGGTTTTCAGCCATACCGGGAGTGACAGCATTTATTTTAATAAAGAAGGGAATTACCCGGGGTTGGGGGCTTATCAATCCCAGGATTCACCCTATTTTAGCTGGTACCAATTTAAGGAGTACCCGGAAAATTATAAATGCTGGTGGGGACATGGCAATTTACCGGAGGTCAACGAGCTGGACCCTTCATATCTGGATTTTATGGTCAACGATAATGATAGCGTCGTTAAATACTGGCTGAAAATGGGGGCTAAAGGGTGGCGGCTGGATGTGGCCGACGAGCTCCCGGACGAATTCATCAAAAAATTGAAGGCCGCCATGGAACAGGTTGATCCCGAATCCATCTTAATCGGGGAAGTGTGGGAGGACGCCTCCAATAAAATGAGCTACGGTCAACTCCGGGAATATTTCTACGGTGACGAGCTTGATGGCGTCATGAACTACCCTTTCCGGCAGATCCTGGTAAATTTTATCCTGGGCCGGTTTGATGCCCTTGATGTTCATCTGGCGTTAATGAGCCTCCACGAAAACTACCCTCCTTTTAACTTCTTCAACTGCCTGAATTTAATCGGCAGCCACGATCTGCCGAGAATTTTAACCGTGCTGGGGGAGGGGCCGCCCGAAAAACAGCTGTCAGAAGCAGAAAGGGAAAAATACCGCCTGGGGCCTGACCAAAGAACTCTCGGTTTGCAAAGAATGAGACTGATAACATTATTTCAAATGACCTTTCCGGGAGTCCCCTGTATTTATTATGGGGACGAAGTTGGCATGGAAGGTTACTCCGATCCTTACAACCGGGGGCCGTTTCCCTGGAACAACCAAAACCGGGAATTGTTGGCGTGGTACAAAAAGGTTATAGGACTCCGGAATAAACATGCCGTATTTCGCCGGGGCGACTGGCTCTCTTTGGCCCCGGATATTTACTCCCCCAGTGGTGAGAAGGACGTTTATGCCTTTGCGCGCTGCTTGGGAAATAATCTGGCGGTTGTTCTACTTAACCGGAATACCCAAAGAGCGGTTTCTTTAAGAATAGATCTTAGCCGGTGGCCTCTGAAGACATTCTCCGACCTATTGAATGATGGAATCCAATTTAAACTGGAAGCGGGGTTTCTTGATATAACCCTTTTGCCTTTGGAAGGAAAAGTTTTAGCCGGTTGGCAACCGCCTTAACCCCGCCCTTCGGGCGCCGAAAAAATAGTTTCATCCTTCTGACTGCCCAAGGCCTCAGAGTGGCGGACCGCTTTAAATATAAATGGAACGGCCCTTCAAATAAAAATAAGAACTTGCATCGCAAATTCTTATTAGCCCAGCCTCTTTAATTTATTTTATTTCATTCTATTTATTTGTCCGATGTTTCGTATTCTTTTAAAATAGCGCTCTGAATGAGCTCCCTAGCTTCGGAAGTGATCGGATGGGCAATATCCCTGAATTCCCCCTCCGGTGTTTTCCGGCTGGGCATGGCGACAAAGAGTCCGTTTTGTCCTTCAATTACCCTGATGTCCCGTACAACAAAGGCGTCATCAATGGTGATCGAAGCAATAGCCTTCATTTTACCATCAGAATTGACTTTTTTTAGGCGTACATCCGTGATGTTCATGGATCCACTCACCTTTCTATTCTTCTCTCAGAGGAGTATATATTAATTTCCATAACTTTTCAGAAATTCCTTCTATCGTCGAAGAAATTTTTACTGTATTTTTCTTTCATGGCCAATTCTGCCAATTATTATTTCT
>JBLNCU010000134.1:0-5605 GCA_050260935.1 Bacillota bacterium | reverse complement strand
ATCCAACTGGCAATTGACCCCGCATTGGTCAATGTCGCTTGGCGGAGAGACCAATGTCGATACGAGGGATAGTAGTTGGAGTTTTGAATGCTGGCGCCAATTCTGAGCTTATTCCAGATTTTGACTGGATAAAACCTTGAAGGATCCAGCGATAATCTCCGGGCCGGCTTTGCCGAATTCCGAAAAATTCCTTATTGCCAGTCCCGGTAGATTCATTCTTATTATCAAATTTAAAAAATCCCGCCACCCTTCCTCATCGCGGTAAATTAAACAATAAGCCGATTTTTTACTGGTATACCGTAAAACCGTGAACATTAACTCTGAGGAGTACCGGGCCGAACGGAAGTTCCAGGCTCTTATCAATTTTGCTTCCTTATAAGTAACCTGGCGAAGCTGATTTTGCTCCAGATCCCAAACCCATCCCCCCGCACGGCAAACCAGATAACTCTTATCACCCAAACCCTTTTCCCTTAAAAGCTTTATGTCTTTGAGAAATTTTATGGCCGAGGATTCAAATTTTTGGGGTGAATCAAGATTGTATTCCGGTTCCAACAGTAAAATCCGACTGAAATCAGCAAAGGTCGCCAAATTTAACCAATAAAGCTGGCTTTCCAACTTTGGAACGGCCGGCAGAAACGGGAGGACTAAAAAAGAAAAAGCGGCAGGTTTGGCATGAAGACGCAGAAATTTTAGAAAAGCGATCCAGCGTGCAATTTTAGCCACCGGAGCCGTCCGGAAATCCAAACCGACTTTCTCCCTGTTCAGCATGGTTAAACTCTTCGCCAAACCGGACCAGGCCTTTGGTGAAGACAGCAGGCCGGACCAATCTTCGCTTTTTACCCCGATTAAATGAAAAAGTCCCTGGGTTATGACTTCACTTTGCCGGATTAATTCACCGCTACCATTTATCATATAATCCGGAGTTATTAAGGCGGTAATCCCGGAACCGGAGCTGGTCCCCGACTCTTCCCAATCGAGAAGGGCTTTTTCATATAATAGAACCTTCAACCCTGGATAAGCTTTTAACGACCGGTTCCCCTGTCCGGGAAGGACTTTCCAGGCCGACTCTTTAACGGCGAATTTCTTGGAGACGGTATCCAGATTTTCATGCTTTTTAAGTGTATAAACTATCCTCCCGCACCGGTAAGGGGTTTTTTTAAGTGCTTTTATTACTTCCGGACCTGCTATGCCATCTATCCGCAGATTAAAAGTTTTTTGAAAAAGGACTAAGGCTTCTTTTGTCAATAAGCCAAAAACCCCGTCCCAGGCGCCGAAATAAAACCCGGCCCGGCTTAAAAGTTCTTGCAGTTCCTGAACATCCCGGCCTTTGGAACCAATACTCAAAACTCTCTTCCCCAGCGGTAATTCGGTGACTTTAACCAGCGACCATGCCATCTTTAACCTACCCCCGGATATTACACTATGCTTTTGGCGGGATTTCTGTGCAAATTCCCAAATTTAATTGACTTTCAGCCCCGTGAAGGTTAAAATATAATTTAAATATTTTGATCGGACTTTCCCATTTAAGCCGGATGATGCCTAATAATAGTCTAAACTGATATGTCTTACATAAAACAAAAGGAGGAGACATTATGGCGCAGGTAACCATTTATGATACAACCCTAAGGGATGGGACTCAAGGCGAGGGGGTTTTCTTTTCGGTCGATGACAAACTACGGATTGCTAAAAAGTTGGATCAATTAGGGATTGACTATATCGAAGGGGGCTGGCCCGGTTCCAATCCCAAAGATTTGGAGTTTTACCGCGAGGCGGCAAAACTGAATTTACAGACGGCCAAATTAGTCTCCTTCGGCAGCACCAGGCGGGCCTATAATAAACCGGAGGAAGACAAAACACTCAATGACCTGCTGGCGACCGGAACTCCAACGGTGACGATATTTGGTAAAAGTTGGGATCTTCATGCCTTGGAAGTATTGAAGATCAGCCTGGCTGAAAACTTGCAACTTATTGAGGACTCACTGGCTTATCTCAATCAGCAAGGCCGGGAAGTTTTTTACGACGCCGAGCATTTTTTCGACGGTTATAAAGCAAATCCCGATTACGCCTTGGAAACCTTAAAGGCCGCCATCCGGGGCGGAGCAGCCACCATTATTTTATGCGACACTAACGGAGGCACTTTGCCTCTAGAAATAATGGATATTTTAGCCCGGGTTCAAAAAGTTATCCAAATTCCGCTGGGAGTCCATTTTCATAATGATTCCGGTATGGCGGTCGCCTCTTCAATCATGGCTGTGCAAGCGGGAATTAGCCATGTTCAAGGCACTTTCAACGGTTATGGGGAACGTTGCGGCAACGCCAACCTTTCCAGTATTATCCCGACCTTGGTTCTAAAATTGAAGTGCGACTGCAATGTTAAAGGAAATTTGCAGCTGTTGACCAGTACTTCCCGTTATATTTCCGAACTGGCCAACCTTCATCACGACGAACGCCAACCCTACGTTGGAGCCTGCGCCTTTGCCCATAAAGCCGGGACTCATGTGGACGCGATGATTAAAAACCCTATATCGCTTGAGCATATCCGCTCAGAACAAGTTGGAAACGAACGCCGCTTCCTGCTTTCGGATCAAGCCGGTCGAAGCACCATTTTAAATAAAGTCCGGCAGATTGTCCCCGAATCAAAAAAGGACGACTCCCAGGTGATTAACCTTACTTCCAATCTCAAAAAGCTTGAGAACCTGGGTTACCAGTTTGAAGCGGCGGAAGCCTCCTTCGACTTGCTGATAAAAAAAGCCTTCAACCTGTATGAAAAGGCATTCACCTTGGAAGGATTCCGCATTATCGTTGAAAAGCGCGGGGATAATCCGGTGTTCTCGGAGGCGACCATCAAAGTTAATGTAGGCGACGACCGTGAGATAACGGCTGCCGAAGGCGATGGCCCGGTAAACGCTCTGGACTCGGCAATCCGGAAAGCGCTGCTCCGCTTCTACCCCGAAATAACGGATATTAATTTAACCGACTTTAAAGTGCGGGTGCTTGATGAAAACCGCGGTACCGCCGCCAAAGTGCGGGTGCTCATTGAGAGCTCCGACGGCCGAAGCACCTGGGGAACTGTTGGAGTTTCGGAGAACTTAATCGAAGCCTCCTGGGAGGCTTTGGTAGACAGCATCGAGTATGGTATCCTGCTCAAAAAGGCTCAAATGGAAGCAGTTACGGTGGAAAAGAGTTATAAACTGCCCTAAGCGCTATTGTACATTCAGGATAGATTGGGAGCCGGGATTCGGAAGCCGGAACAATTTTGGCTAAAGAAGTCGGAATACGGATTCGGAAGCCAGAAGAAACCTTGAAAGAAGGGCTTCGCAGGGATTATTTGGTTCTTCTATTCCTTCTTGCGGTCATGGTTGCTGACTTCTATTCTTTTCGGCTTCCTTCTAATCATCCTGTCATCTACCTTCTGTTTCCGACTCTCAGTTACCGACCTCCTAATCATACTGGCTTTCATTTTCCACCCAAGCTTCTGAATTCTGATTTTTGGCTCCTGGCCCCTGGCTCCTGACTCTGAATTCTATAGGCGAAAATACTACGTAACCCTAATTAAAACTACCCCCGCCAAAATCCCCACCGCGAATCCGGAACCTACCCAGAAGAAACCGGATAACTTTTTGGCCATCGGTAAAAGCTCCTTCAAAACCAACAGCGCCATCGCCCCCCCGGCAAACCCTAGGGAAGCGGCGATCATGAAGGGGGAGATCCGGCCTAAAAAGGCTCCGACGGTTCCTCCAAAGGCCATAGGAATTTCCACTAATACCAAAGCGGTAATAATTTTCCATAATCCGACCTTACCAATTTTGAAAGCCGAGGACATAATCATGCCTTCAGGAACATTATGAAGGGCCATCAATAAGGCCAGGCCCAACCAATTACTTATCGCTTGATTGGCAATGAAGGTCGTTCCCAGGGCGACCCCCTCCGGGAAATTATGGGCTCCGATACCCATGCCCAATAAAATTCCCACCCGGGCCGATTTAGTAAAAGTGCGCTTCCGGTACCACGGAATTAGTCTTAAGACGCTGTCAAAATACTTTACCAGAGCCATTCCTACCGCCGAACCAACAACGGTTGAGAAAACACCGCCATAATGGTAAGCCTCCGGCCATAAATCGAAAAGCACCACCGCCACCATGATTCCGCCGGAAAAACCCAACAACCAGCTTTGTTTGGTTAAATTGTTGTCAAAACGGTACAAGATAAGCAGACCGCCGGTTATAGTCCCGGAAACCCCGACTATCAGCCCCAACAGAGTCGCCTCGATTAAATCCATCGCCGCACCCCTTTATCCTTAAATTCTATGCCGTAATTTAACTGGGATATGAGCGCTTTTGGTGGTGAAAATAATTTCAGGGGGTAGGGATGGTGGATTTAAAAGGAAGGTTTTTCTTTCTGATTCTGGCGGCCGTATCCGGGGCCTTAATGGCGGTCCAGGGAACCTTTAACAGCCTCCTTGGTAAAGTTATCGGCCTGCTGGAAAGCACCTTTGCGGTTCATCTCATTGGGAGTCTGACTGCAGGAATTTTGCTTTTGATCTTTGGAAATGGCAATTTTTTTAAGTCGGGCCAAGCTCCTTGGTTTTCTTGGCTGGGGGGACCAATCGGAGTAGCCATAATTTTCGGAGTAGCCTTCAGTATACCCAGGGTGGGGGTGGGGGCGGCCACTACCGCTATCATTGCGGCCCAGTTATTCACCGCCTATTTAATTGATCACTTCGGCTTGTTTGGGATGGAGCGAATTCCTTTCAACCTTTTAAAGATGGGAGGAATTGTCTTGATAATAGCCGGGGCCAAACTTTTACTGGATAAATAAGCCGAGGGTAATTTGGAAGAAAGACTATTTAGATTAAGACCAAAATTACTCCAATACCTTGGCGATAGTCTCCAGAATTTTCTTCTCATCAAAGGGCTTGGTGATGAAACTTACCGCTCCCTCTTGCATAGCCTCAAATATCAAGGATTTTTGACCCATGGCGGAACAGATAATCACCTTAGCGTTGGGATCCTTTTCCTTGATATATTTAAGCGCCTTGATGCCGCTCATATCAGGCATGGTAATGTCCATCGTCACCAGGTCCGGTTTCAACTCCTGATATTTGCGGACTCCCTCCGCCCCTGACGATGCTTCGCCTATAATTTCATAACCGGCCTCGGTGAAAATCTTCCGCAAAATCATCCGGATAATCGTGGCGTCATCCACCAGCAATATTTTCTTCGCCATTTGCTATTCGCCTCCGTTGGGACTAATAAATTATTCGGTTTTTCTTTAATCGAACTTAATAGATAAGTAGGGTCCACCGTCAAAGTTTACCCGCTTGTTAATTTGGGCTAACCTGTATTGTAGACCCTTATTATATCAAGTTGCGGCTTAATACTCAATTATATTCTCATATTATAATAGCGCAAGATCCGGATTAGATTGGATCACAATTTGTTCCTCAAACTATCAATTATTCATCACATTTGAAAAAGCGTTCCGACAGTTCCAGCAACCGGTCAATATAAATATCCAGTATTTCCCCGATCCGGGCGGCCCGATCGATTGAATCTCTAATCTGCCTTTTTTTTGCCAAAGCCAAGCCCTGCAAATCCAAGGCCTC
>JBLNCU010000133.1:0-44340 GCA_050260935.1 Bacillota bacterium | reverse complement strand
CACTATTGTCCGGTTAAAGATCGAATAATATCAACTGTTTGTCAATTTCAGGGTCTGAAAAACTGTAATTAGATTTCAGAAACACTTGATTTAACGGTATTTTTTCAAACAAACTGACGCTGATAATTTGTAAAATAGTGTACAGACTTTGATCAAGATTCAATAGCTTCTTTACGATAGCTACTAGTACATATGCAGAGATGGCGATCCATATTTGCGTAAACACCGCATTGATGGAAGTGCCGTAGAACGCCTTGATTTTTAAGTGCTGTTTGATCCACTTAAAAAAGAGTTCGATCTTCCATCGGTTTTTGTAGAGTTTTGCGATGATTTCCGGGGCTAATTCAAAGTGATTCGTCAAATAAACAAAATTTCGCCTGTTTTCTCCATCATAATACTTTATCCGGCGCAGCCGATCCGGATAATCCTTGGAAGCAATGTTTCCAGCCAGTTTGATAACTTGATCGCACCTAACACCGGTCGTTTTATCAACGGCAGTTGAAATGATTCTCTTGAACCGCAGGTTTTTCTTGGCTCGGGTGACAAAATAGGCATTGGCGGCATGAATTGAATAGAGCCTTTTAAAATCGACATAACCGCGATCCAGTACATAGATTGAGTTCAGTTCAAACATTATCAAGTCGAGGATATTTACATCATGGCAAAGACCGTCCGTTATCTCAATCTCTTTGGGCAATAATGTCTTCAGGTTAAGTTGAGTATGAAGTTTGATTGCTCCTTTGTGTTTTCTGAACTTAGCCCATGGAAACAGGGAAAGACATAAATTGATGGTGGTACTGTCAATTGCATATACGGCATTTTTCAATTCCACCGTAAAACCCGCATCGTCGTGGTAGAGTTTTTCGGCCCACCCAATCAAGTAGTGGCAAAAGTCCGCAAAAATACGCCAGTCTCTTGATTCGTTGGCATCGGCAATGGTGCTTTTGGAAATCTTGCTTCGTAAGCCGATGTGGTACAGTTTGGTTTGCATTGCCCGTAAACATGTTTCAATATCTCGTAAGCTATCCCTGTATGTTAATTGGGCAAAGCACATTACGATAAACTGTTCCCAACAGGTGAATGTCCTTACTCTATAGTTTCCGTTGTATCGGGTCACACATTTGTCAAACTCATACTTTGGTATGAATGATAATAACTGGGCGAAAATCGTTTTTTCGGTATTCATGGATACTCCCTTAGTTTTTGCCTAAAGAGTATCCTAATAAAAATCTGAATTCAAATCGAAAAAAGTTTAGACGGCCGTTTTATTCAATAATTGCAATGGTTTTGGCGTTCAAATAGATCCGTTAACCGGACAGTAGTGCTGCCGGATAATAATTTTTAACCAAATAATGATTAACAAGCGGCCGTGGATTGCTTAAAACTGGTTGAGGGCCTCCCGCATAACTTCAACCGGCGGATCTACTTCAAACCAGAGCCGGAAACTCTCCACTCCTTGATATAAAAGCAAGGATAAACCCGAGAGAACCGTGCACCCTTTATCCGCCGCCTCATAACAAAGCCTGGTGCCCCCTTTTTTGTAAACCAGGTCGTAAAGAAAGATCCGGGGGGCTAAGAACCGTGCCGGCACCAGACTGGTGTCGTCATGTAAACCTACCGAGGTCGCGTTGATTACCAGATCAAAGGACTCCCAGGGTAGTTCCTGCAAACGGCCAAGTTCGTGCAGAATTATGGTAAATCCGGTCTCCTTCCAAACCTGTTCCTCCAGGTCAACAGCTTTGGCGTAGTCCCGGTTCACCAACACCAGCGAGTTAATTCCGGCTTTAATTGAGCTGTAAAGAATGGCCCTGGCTGCTCCTCCGGCTCCCAGCAACAGAAGATTCTTCCCTTGGAGATCGAAACCCTGCTCCCGAAGGGAACGAAGAAAGCCAAGCCCGTCGGTGCTGGTCCCTAAAAGCCTACCGCCGCGGTTCACCACCGTATTAACTGACCCGCTCAATATCGAATCGCCGAAAATCTCATCCAACTCTTGTAAAATGGCTTGTTTATGGGGGATAGTAATATTGGCGCCCTTAAAATTAAGGGCTTTGATGGCCCTAACCGCGGCCGGCAGGTCCCCGGCCTTGACTTGGCATGGAATATAGACGCAATTCCAGCCCAAAGCGTTAAAGGCTGCATTGTGCATCAGAGGGGATAGACTGTGGCCGATTGGATCTCCAAAAATAGTGACTATGGAGGTATTACCGTCAATTGCTTTTGAAATCATATTCCCTATTTCGTTTTTGATCCGCCGTTTTCCTGCCAAAAATTGCGAATGGTCAATTTTTAGCGGAATTTTACCGTAAATTCTCTTTATTGAGATACCGGGAAATAGACCCGGATAAGGGGGTGAGTTGGAATTAGGCATTCAGAATATTTATTTCTGCCCATATAAAATAAAAATTAAACCTCTTGACATAGAGGCTTTACAAAATTTTCTTTTTTGACTCCCGGCTCCCGATTTAAAACCTGAATATTTGATCTCAGCGTTTCCCCACCAAAGCCCGACGGATCTCCCAGCGGACCCCTTCCGGCAGGATAAATTGAAAGTAGCCAGCCGGACCACGCTGGGATATCCAGCCCAAACCGGCAATGGACAAGTCCTGATTATCTCCAAGCCGGACCGTATCTTCCCGCCAGCTGATCTTCCCCCGGCAACCCCGGCAGATTTTCATCAGCCAAGAGGGGCCTTCCGCCAATATCTCCGTCACCCTGGCGTTATCCGTCCGGTGGACGGCAAGTTCCGGGGAATTGAAAGTAATCAAGACTGTCTCATTCGCTCCTAAATATTTAACCCCGAATAAACCGCCGATAATTAAGGCCTTCCCGGGTTTTAGACCCCATAATTTCCGGCCGATTTGGTTTAGGGAAACCAGAGCGCCGGCGCATTCCGGGCAGAGCAGGTCGCCGAGCCGGTCACCGGTTACCAAACCCGGAGTGTCGATCAAGGTGTTCCGCCCTTTTAAAATGCTCCAATTACTTAGCCCCATAGTAGTACCGGGAAATTTTGAGACCGTCGGTCCGCTCTTTGAACCTTCAAGGCTTAGCAACCGCTTGATTAACGAAGATTTCCCGACATTGGCGACGCCCAAAACGCCGATTTTGGCTTTGGGGGCGCTCTCCCGATTTAGGCTGCCGGCCAGAATCTCTACTCCCCCGCCTTTGAGGCCGCTGGTTAAAATTAAGTCCCGCGGTTGCTCCCAGCCGTTTTCTCTTAGGTAACTGTGTAAATACTCTTTTATCTCCGGCTGTTTGGTCCTTGACGGCAGTAAATCGCTTTTATTGACCGCTAAAATGTATGGCTTACCGGCTAAAGTTCCTGACCAGACCGGTAAAGTGCCGGTCAGATCGGAAAAATCAACCACTATAATCAGTAGATCACTTAAGGAAACAGCCTTGGCAATGCTTTGCTTTATCCGTGACGGTTCCGGTTGGACAACTCCCGCCTCGCCGTAATGAATCATCCGGTAGCAGCGTCTGCAGATTAATTTTCCTTTTTCCTGGAAAACATTTTCCGGAACAAAGCCCGGTTTTCCCGGGTCGGCGGTTTGGATAACCGCTCCGCAACCCCGGCAATACTCTTCAGTCACTGTAAGATTCCTTTCCTTCGGAAACGTTTAATAACCAGCCGCTCCAATTTGCGAACCGCCCGGGTGCTTAAAAATTCCGTCGGACTTAAGGGAGGAGTCCATATAGTATATAATTCCATGCGATTTCCTCCCAAAATATCGGTAAACAGTTGATCGCCGACCACCGCCGTTTCTTCAGGCCCTGTTCCCAATATCTCCAAGGCTTTCTTAAAAGGGGATTTCCGGGGTTTAACGGCCCGGGAGACATAGGGAATACCCAACATCCTGGCGACGGACTCGACCCGGTATTCTAAAGCGTTGGAGAGAATACACATTTTAAATCCGGCCTTTTTAAACCGGGATATCAGTTCAATAACCTCCTGGCTAAGATTCTCCTGCTTCCACTCGACCAGAGTGTTATCTAAATCAAAGATAATCCCCCGGATACCAATTTTTTGCAGTTCAGTTAGATCCAGTTCTAAAACAGAATCAGCCTGAACTTTCGGGCATAATTTTTGTAACATCCACAACCTCCACCTTAAAATAATGCTTTGCAAATCAATAAATAAAAAAATCGGGCCATAATTTAAAAGCAATTCCGGTTCACTTGGACATGGCGTTCTCGCTAAGCTGGTCGGTATCATAATAATAAAACTGCTTGCAAAAATGGCACTGTACTTCAACCCGGCCCTGCTCTTTAAGAATGGAATTCAATTCCCCCGGA
The DNA here is from genome assembly GCA_050260935.1 of Bacillota bacterium. GTDB lineage: Bacteria > Bacillota > UBA4882 > UBA8346 > UBA8346 > UBA8346. Next base: position 40,047 of record JBLNCU010000133.1, on the reverse strand, counting down.
TCGAGACTTAATAAGGGCCCCCGGAATTTCTCCCAGGAACAGTCGCAATGGTAAAAAACAGGCAGCCGGTCTAAAAACTTTGCCGGTCCCGGGGCCATCCTCTCAACCAGTTGAGAAGGGGAAACCCCTTCAGCCAGCAAGTTGGTGATACCCGGAAACTTCTCCAGCTTTTGCTCTATAGTCTTAATCGTCTCCTCGCCGACACCCGGCATTAATTGAACTATTAAACCGCCGGCAGCTTCAACCGTTCCATCCGGGGACACCAGCACTCCTAAGGCAACCGCGGAAGGAGTCTGTTCCGATTTGGTGAAATAATAGGCAAAATCCTCGGCAATCTCACTGTTCTGCAACGGCACAATACCCTGATAGGGTTCTTTTAACCCATAATCTTTAAGAACTACCATTTGACCGGTTCCCACCGCCCCGGAGACATCGAGTTTACCGTATTGATTTAAATCCAAATCAACTTGGGGATTGGCGATTTCACCTTTCACCTTTCCGCGCTGGTTGGATACTGCCAGAATCCGGCCAAGCGGACCGTTACCGGAAATGGTGATTGTTAAACGGAAAAGGTTATCGCTCATAACCCCCATCATTAATGTTCCGGTTAACGCCCGCCCGAAAGCGGCGGTGGCGGTAGGCCAGGTGTCGTGGATATTTTTAGCGTCTTCAACAACTTGAGTGGTCAAGGCCGCGTAAATTCTTACGCTATCGCCGGCCGCCGTGGCGATCACCAAATGATCTTCCATAAACCCTCCCGAGCCAATCCAATTATTTTATCTTATCCAAAAGAAGTTTGAAAATGATGGATAAAATGATTTAAAATCGCTCTAAATATAGGAAACCGCCTATTACATTTGATAATTGATAATAAAAAACGGTTAAATATTAACCCGTAGTCCGTCGTAGCCCAAAGCCACCCCTTCCGGCAACAGCCGGTTTACCTCACTATGTTTGAAATCATGAGCGATATGGGTAAAAAAACAACGTTCCGGTTTCAAGCGACCGACCATAGCCAAACCCTCTTCCAGGTTAAAGTGAGTCGGATGCTGTTTGAATCTCAACACCCCCAGGATAAGCAGTTTTAAGTCTTTCAATAATTCCAGACCGGCCGGGGTGATCCGGCTGCAATCGGTAATATAAGCAAAATCAGCTATCCGGTAACCAAAAATAGGAATTTCTCCATGCCAAACCGGAACCGGGGTTATTTTGACCCCGGCGAAGGCAAAGGAATTTTCCACCTCAATCAGATTAACCAGGGGTTTCCCCCCGCCGGCCTGGACGGTATCATCGAAAATATAAGGAAACATGGCGGCAATTCCTTGAAGGGTGGCGTGGTTCCCATAAACCGGAATGGACTCTCCTTGCAACTCATTGAAACGGCGCAGATCGTCAAAGCCGGATACATGATCGGCATGATTATGGGTTAACAAGACCAGATCAACCCCGGTAACCTTGTTTTTAAGGGTTTGCAGCCGCATTTCGGTGGCGGTATCGATCAAGATGTTAATTTTCCCGGTTTGGATATAAACCGATGAACGGCTGCGGTTATCACGGGGATCATCGGAAGTGCAGGTCGGACAATTACAGCCTAGAACCGGAACTCCATGTGAGGTCCCGGTTCCAAGTAATGTTACCAGCATCGGATTTTCACCGTACCCTGACGTAATAATGATCAAAGACATACCATGCTCAAAACTCTTAAATTCCCCCACCGGAAACCGAAACTCCGATTTTACGCTGCGCAGCAAGATGCTGTTGGTAAGTTAAACTGAATACATGAGTGCCATCGGGCTTGGCCACAAAGTACAAATATCGAACTTTGGCGGGGGAGACGGCCGCTTTTAGAGATGCCAACCCCGGATTGGCTATCGGACCGGGGGGTAAACCTTGATGCAAATATGTGTTATATGGAGAATTAACCTGAAGATCCTTGTAATACAAGCGTTCTTTATGTTTACCCAATGAATATTCAACTGTGGCGCATGATTGTAACGGGTATCCGATCCGTAAACGGTTGTAAAAAATACCGGCGATCACCGGCCTTTCGGCGGCTTTTTTGGCCTCCTTCTCCACCAGGGAGGCGATAATCACCACTTCCCGCCGTTTCTCAGCAGTCATTTTTCCGAAATTCTGCTGATAGACTTCCTTAAACCTTGACAACATCTTCCGGATAATCTCTCTTTCATTGGAGCCGGTCAACACAAAATTGTAAGTATCCGGAAATAGATACCCCTCTGCCGAAGATTTAATTTTAAAATCGCCCAATACTTCATTGATAAAGTTGAAATCTTGCAGAGCGCTTAAAAACCGTTCCCGGTCGACCAAACCCTTTTGGGCCAGCAAGTCGGCCACTTGGCCGGAGGTTAAGCCTTCCGGGATTGTGACCCGGATAGACGGAGGAATTCCCAGCCTTAATTCCCGGACGATCCGCGGCAGGGACATTCCCGGACAAAGCTGATAATAACCGGCTTTAGCCATCCTCCGGGCAGGTTTCAACCGGACATAGATCTCGTAAACAGTTCCACTACGGATTAAACCGTGTTTCTCGAGGGTTTGTCCAACTTCTCTCAAAGAAGCGCCGTAAGGTATCTTAAGTACCTGGAGATCTTTAGCCCCAAACCGGACCGGGGTTAAATTCCAACCATAAAAACCGAGCATCATCAGAATGATAAGTAAGGAAATGACAATTCCACCCCCGAGGCGAGGGTGGTCATGATAAAATTCCCGTAATTCCCGCCCCAAATTCTTAAGGGACAGGCTTTCTTTAATACTACCCCGTTGGGGCAGGTTCAGACGGAACCAAGAGGTAATCTTCTGCAGCAATAATTATCATCCTCCCGGCTCCATTATACTAAAAAATACGCTTGGTGACAAATCGCCTAACTCTGCTGCTCCGGCTGGTTGGTTTGGTCGTCCTCTTCCAGCTCCAGCTCGTCCAAGGCCTCACAGACCCTGGCAAATTCGTCATCATCCTCGATATCGACCAATACCTCCTCGCCTTCAGCATCGGCTTCAATCCGGAAAATTACCGCCTCTTCCTCTTCCTCAGTCTCTTGCAGCTCGGGGATCATCACAGCGTATCTAGCGTTCTCAACCTCAACGATGTTTAATAAATTAAAGCGGTGTTCGTGCCCCTCTTCATCAACCAAGGTAATCCAATTAATTTCTTGATTTGACAATTTTTCTCCCCCTGTCGGCTTGATTTTTCGTTCTTATTTATTCCGGAAGTTTTTTAGTACCAGTGAAAGTGCTCCTATTGGAGCAGTAAACAACCGTCTTTCCCATTTCGGAAAAACTTCCCGGAAGAACGCCTGTTCTTAAAATTCTATGCCGGCCCAATTGGTCTTAGGAATATTATCTCTCATTTTCAGGTGGTATTTTACCCCCTCAAGGAATCTTCATACTTTTTGGGAGTCTAAAAAATTTTGGAGGATTATGGCGGCGGCTATTTTGTCGATCTTCTGCCGTCTTTTCCGCCGGGAAACATCACCTTCCAAAAGAGCCCGCTGGGCTGAACTGGTTGAAAGCCTTTCGTCCCAATAGATTACTTTGATTCCAGCTAGCCGCTCCAATTCAGCGCCGAAAAAACGGGCCTTTTCAGCCATCGGGCCTTCGGTGCCGTTCATATTCCGGGGTAGACCGAGAACCAATCCTGTCACTTCATACTCTTCAATTATTTCCAGCAAAAATTTTAAATCCTCTTTTAACGATCCCTTCCGCTGCCAAACCGTAAGCGTCTGGGCGGTGATTTCCAAAGGATCGCTAAGAGCCAGACCGATCCGGCGTTCCCCCAGATCCAAACCAAGCCACCGTTTCAAGGATTACACAACCTTTAAACAAAATTCCGGGCAAACCCGGGCGCAATAACCGCAACGGACGCATTTTTCCGCGATCACCCTCGGCCGGCCGTTTTCCATCATCAAAGCCTGAAAACCGCATCTCTCAACGCAACGGCCGCAACCTTGACACCACGGCTCTATTTCCAAACGCCGCCCGGTGTTGCCCACCGCTGAAAACAAATCTCCCGGCACCGGCTCTCCGTTGAAAACCAAACAATTGAGCTTTAATTCATTCAGCGACTGAATTCCGACGGCCACGGCGTCCACACAATCCAAATCCATTACGAACCGGAGCGCGGCGGTGGCTTCGCTGATCAAATGACCTCCGGCCAAAGCCTTCATCGCATATATACCTTTACCGAACTCCTTGGCCATCCGGATGGCTTCTACCATATCGACGACGGTTCCATCCTTGATTCCGATACCCGCTTTGTTAAGCAACGGGTGAATAACGTCGATCCCGGGTTCGGTGGCTCCCGCCCTGACTCCGGCTACAGTATGAGTGGAGATCTCTACCGCTTTAATGATTCCATCCGCTCTCGCCTGGTAAAGGCATTCCAAGGCGCCTTGATGGCCTTTTAGCGAAGCGGCGGACTCCAATTCATGAATGCCAAATATATCAATGTAGTCCCGGTTTAATTGGCGACGGGCCATGTCCAAACTCCGTTTCATATCGGAAAAAGTCACTGCATAAGAACGGCTGGCTATCACTAGATCCGGGCGCTTTTTCAAGGCCAGCGACAAAGGGTGGTAAGTCTCATATAGCTCTGCGGTATCGAAAAAATTAACCCCAAGTTCGTAAGCGCGGCAAAATAAATCTGCCGCCAACGCGGGGTCCAGGTTTTGCTGGGCCGGGCCAACGGTTAAAGTCCCGAAACATAACCGGGAAACTGTCGGCCCGCTAAACCCGAGTTGCCGGCGGTTCATTCGCCCCCGCCCGCCTTAGCCCCGGCCGGGAATAACACTTTAATCTGCCAGCCGAAAGCCGGCAACTTTGAGCCCTGCTCCAACTTAATTCTAGCTTCGCCGATTTCATTTTGCCGGTTTAATATTTCTTGGGCCTGGATAATAGTCTTTCCCTTAATTAAAGCTTTAATTTTCCGGGCGTTAAGAACCCCCCGGATCTGCCCCCTCCCAACCAACTCCAATTTGGCCAGCTCCTCACCGGCGCTTACCACTTTGGCCGATACCAGATCGATCCGGCGTTTTTTAGCCTCAAAGTTCAAGGGGATAGTCCGGTCAAACCGCCCGTCTAAAAATTTCTGAAGCCCGGCTTTGGCGGGCGCAAGAACGAAGACCCGGTAATCCAGTTGAACTTGGACCGATTCACCTTCGCCGCCGATCTCCGGCTGGTTGGTAACCCGGATAACCTCTGAATTCACCAACTCCGGCAAAAATAAATAATCCGCGCTGACCAAATTTTCCGCTTCATCGGGGACGGCTATTTGCATCTGCCGCCTGACTTCAGCCTCGCCCTTTTTAACATCGTCCAGAGTAACCAGAGAGATTTGTTTATCGGTTCCATTAAAGGTAGGAGCCAGGTTGATCACTTTTAAGTAGTTCTGGTATTTATCCTCAATCCGGGTGATGGCTTTAGCTGGTTGATTCCCGGCCGCTCCTTTTTTTTCGGCCGTTATACCGACCTCCGCTTTACCGTAGTCCTCGCCGACGGCAATGCCTACTTGCATCTTGGTTATTTTCTTGGGAACCAGCACCGGTTGGTCCGTCAAAAAGCGGACTCCTTCCCGGCCGGTTATTACACTGCCCTTGGCCACCAGCACCGGTTGATTGGTGCTGTTGATAAAGAGTACTTTTCCAATAGCCGGGGTGATCCCAACCATTTTACGCCCGGTGGCCATGACTTGGGTGACCGCCCGGGATTGCTTCTCCAGAATTCTAGCCGGTACTTTCCCGGCCGGAATATCGCCATCGCTGAAAGCGGTGCTGATAGCGGCAGTAGTCGTAAACTCCAGGGTTTGTTCTTTAGGGTAAACCATAACCACGGTTTTTGGTTGCAGAAACCACCAAACGGCAAAAACCAGTGTGAACAATAATACTAAAACCGCCGGTATAAATCTTCCTTGGCGCGGCGCCGCCTCCGGTTTAACCTCCGGAACAGCGGCAACCTCTGCCTCCCCGATGCTGCGCGGGTTCGCATATTCTTCGGGTTTCACAGTCCCGCTGATGTGTTCACCCTCTTGAATGGTGGAGATCCCCACCCGCTGCGCCAACGATATTAAATGGGGCTCAACGGCGTTGATGATCAGCTCTTTTTCTTCCTCTTCGGCATAAAACTTAATCAACCTTAAATTGATCTCATTGGTAAGCAAAGAACAGTCAGGCGGGACCTCAATTACGATTTGGGTCTCCGGGTTGTTAATAATCTCTTTGACCAGTTGTTCAATTTTCAAATCTGGATTCAATTGAATGGTCCGGTGAGCCCCCATTGCCAATCACTCCTTTTACGACCCATTCTTTGAGTAAAACCAATAACAGCATCGGCATCCCAAAAATAAACATGGTAGTGACGGTCACAATACCCGAATCCTCTAAAACCAAGGCCGCAATCGCCGTTAAAGTCAGACCAAAAAACCCCCGCAGCCTGTTGGGATACTTCTGAATCAAATCCGCCACCTTCCCGGGCGGTCTGCTATAAATAAAAGGAATCACTACTAAAATAGCAATTAACACCTTTGTCCAGGGAGTATAAGCAATCAACCGGAAATTTAAGGCCAGTTTTCTATTGAGCAGCCCCCAAATCATCGAAAAGTCCGCCCCCTTCAGCAGGGTAAGGAACTGGCCGAAATGGCTCATGTTAGAACGGTTAAGGCAAATATCCCACAGCCCTACCAATATTAAAAGAACAACTAAAGCTCCTGCCAGACCTAATACTTCTTTTGCCCGGATTGGGCGCTCAACCCAAAGATAGTTGGTAACCCCCAGACCGATGAGGGCGATGATCCCTCCTGTAATGTTAGCCCCTAAATTGGGATGGGCCAGAAAAACTGCTATTAAACCGGTAATCAACCATAATAACTGAATTCGGTAACGTCTTAAGCAAGGTAAAAATGAGGAGACCGCCACGATGTAAGCCCCTAGCAGAAAACCGGCGTATTCATTACCAACTCCGTAAAACCGGGCTCCCGCGATCACTGAATATCCCAAAAACGATCGCAATTCTAAAAATCCGTTAAAAGCCCCTTCGAAAAGGATAAGTCCCACTGTGAAAGCACTGATTACGGCCAAAACCCGCAACTGATCCCTGTGGGCCAGGATCAAAGCCGCCCCGAAGACCAACGCTCCCAAGCCAAGGGTCCAGCCGATGATGGACACCCAATCCAACGGGTTAATCGCCGCCTCTATTAAAAAGATAGCCGGTATCGTTAATAAAAAAAGATAGCCATAAGCCAATCCTTGAAAATAGTTGTAACGGCGGGGCCAGAAAACCGCTCCTAAAAATGCGGCCAAGACCAATCCTATCAATAAATAACCATAAACCGTCAACAGCGGCCATCGGAGATCGTAGTTTTTCACCAGTCCGGGTTCTTCCGCGGCTATTTGCCGCCAGTCGCCCCCGGTACCGGTTAGTATGTGCCCGCTAAAAAACTGATTTTTGGGGATATGTAAAAAACTTAAAATAGTAACCGGTAAATCATAACAAGTCAAAAATCCCGGTCTTCTGGTGCTGGCGGAAGCGATGAGCCCGGAGCGAAAACCGGGGCCCTTGATGATTACCGGGGCCAAGCGCCCGTTCTTTCCGTAGTTTCTGGCCGGAGGCAAGGCGGTAAAGACCATTGTCAAGGTGTTCCGGGCATCTATTTCCCCTAAAATATCTCCCAGCAAGCGGTCGTATTCGGCCAAGACTTGCCGGCGGTAACGGTTCCATTGATAATCGTTTAAATAAGTGTTAAAACGCTCCAATCTTTCCAAATCACCTAAAGTGACCACAATGACCTGAGCCCGGTCACTCAAATTCCGCCAAGCGTTAAGAATTTGGCCGGTATCGGTCCGCAACCCAAACGGAAAACGGGGATCAAGGCTAGTCGATTCGGGGCCAATCGCCCCGTAATCCAATTGGCCCTTTTGGTCCATAAGTAACAGGGAACCGCAACGGCTGATTAGATCGGCGTCTGCGTTGCCGATGGCCCCGGTTTTAATCTTATTTTGATGCAAGATTCGCCCCAGCATCCCGATATTTTCGGCCACGGCCAAGTTCTGGCTGTTTATTTGCACAATCTTGGCCAGGCTCAGGTGAACCGCCCCGCTTAACGGAGCTTTTTCCCCGGTAAGGGATTGATAGAGCCGCCCGGCGGGAATCCCTTTATATTCCTCCCCAACATCGAAGACCAGATAGTTTTCCTCCGCCGTTTTCAACTGGAGGCCACTGTTAATCGCCAGATATATCTGGTCCAAAGAGAGCGGCTCCGCTAATGGCGTGGCCATCAGACCAACCGCGCCGGTTTCAACCAGTTTTAAAAGGTTGGGGTAACCGGTGTCAATCTCCTGCAAGGTTAATCGCGGTAAATCAATAATCAGCACTCTTGGCCGGGTTCCCGCTAACATAGGCGGATTGCTGAAAGCGGTAAGAACCCCTAAAAACACAAGTAAAATTAAAAATCGAGGACGCACCTTTCCACTCCTCTATTGGTATTTGGTCCGCAAGTTTATTACAAGCCAGGATTCAAGCGGCTTTTTTTCCTAATTCCCTAAGGAAACTGAAAAAACTGGACTAGAAGGGTCGGATTATTCCGGTAAACATGGAAAAAGCGGACAACTCCGCTATTACAATCATAATACCGGATTGAAATCAGGTTGTCAATCCGGCTCCGGAAAATCTAAATCCGTTTTTCCGGGGAATGGTTCGTCACTAGCCAGCCCAAAACAGATTTCATAGATACTTTTGATGATAATTAAAAAAATGGCCCCCAGAGGCACGGCAAAAATCATCCCTACCAGTCCAAATAGCTCGCCCCCCACCAGTATTAAATAGATTACCGTAATCGGATGCAAACCAAGATTGTAACTCATAATCCGGGGGGCGAAAACCATGACCTCCAATTGGTTGACGATCAAAAAAAGAATGACCACATATAAAACCAGCCAGGGAGATTTTAATAAGGCGAATAGAATTATAGGCAGCGCCCCGAGCACCGGCCCGAAATAAGGTATCAAGTTAAAGAGCGCCGCCACAAAACCCAGCAAGATTGCGGCTTCGAATCCCAGAATACTCAATCCGACAGCGAAAAGGCTGCCCACAATAAAAGTATCAAGTAACTGACCACGGATATAAAACTTAAACAAGGCGTCTATCTTTAAAAATGTCCGGGTCCAGTGATTTCCAAGATTTCTAAGGACCCAGCCGTATAAATTCCGTTTGATTTGGGGATAATCGCGGCTGAAATAATAGGCGATCAGTGGAATAAGGATATAAAGCAGGGATTTAGCGAAAAAACTGATGGCCCCTTGGCCAATTTGCACCAAAAAATTTTTGGTAATAGCTTCTCCTCTTTTGGTGAGCTCCTCGATTAAAACATCACTGTTAAACGGCAGGTTCAATCCATCCAACATTTTGGCGATCCGGGATTGAAAAAACTGGAAATCGGTAAAAATTTGCGGCAACCTATGAATAACCGCTGTTAAATCATGAATTAAGCGCGGCACCAGCAATTTCCAGACTATGGCCGCCAAGATCAGCATTATCAAATAGACGGTTAGGATCGCATAATCCCGCCGGGCTCCCTTATATTGCAAAAATTCAACCATGGGATTTAAGGCGTAAGCCAGAAAAAAAGCAAAAATAAATGGGGTAACGACAGCTCTCGACAAATAGATAACCCCAATAATCATAGGAATAGCTGCAATTAGAAACCCAATTTTTTTAAAGTTCAACGGGGAAGCCGGCACTCCTTATTTTTTAATACCAAATTTTTATGCCAATCCGCATTTGAAGGTGTAGTTCGATTACGCCGACATAATGCCAAGTAAGCTTGGAATGAAAAAATGATGGTGTCTTCAACGCAACTTGGTATTAACGGTATAAAAAAGCGCACCTGCGGTGCGCGATGGTTACGATGTCCGATGAGCCAATTTACGGGAAAATGCCTCCGTACCGTCTTTAACCGCCGAGGTCCAACGCCTGGCGTTGTCCCTCACCATTTTAACGGTGCCGCGGGCCCGGTCGTTTATCCTTTCCGGTTGCATTCTCATATCTTTCATCATCCCCGGTTTTCTTCTCATAAGCATAACTACCCCCACAGCGGCCCCGATTACACTTCCGGCAACGATCCCCCTGACAAGTCTGTTCATTATCTCACCTCTCTTAAGCGGTCTGGTTTGAGGTTATTATTTCCCGCCGGTGGAAAGGTTAGTCAAAAATTTAAGTTAAGGGGCTGTCAATGATACCGCCGCCCAGCACCAAGTCGTCCCGGTAAAAAACCACCGATTGCCCCGGGGTTATCGCCCGCTGGGGCTGTTCGAAAACGACTTCCGCTTCGGAAGCCGACAGCGGTTTAACTAACGCTGGGACCGGTTTAGCCGTATAGCGAATCTTTGCTTCCATGGCGGTGGCTTTTTCTAACGCCTCAAAAGCAATCCAGTTAATATTAGACGCTGCTAGCCCCGGAAGGAATGTTTCCTCGTTGGTCCCCACGACCACTTCATTGGTTTCAGGCCTGATTTCGGTTACATAGAGCGGGGCGCCCGCCGCTATTCCCAAACCCTTCCGCTGCCCAATGGTGAAGTTGGTAATTCCCTGGTGGGTACCTAAAATGTTGCCCGCGGTATCAATAATCTTCCCGGGTTTTACCGAACCGGGCCGGTACTCGGCGATAAAACGCCCGTAATCCTGATCCGGCACAAAACAGATCTCCTGGCTGTCGGGCTTGTCCGCCACTGTTAAACCAAGTTTAGAGGCAATTTTTCTAATCTCAATCTTTTGGTAGTGTCCCACCGGAAACAGGCTATGGGCCAGTTGTTCTTGGGATAAACCATATAAAACGTAACTTTGATCCTTTGTTGAATCCAGACCTTTCCTCAATAACCAGCGGCCCCCGGTTTGATCATAATCCTTCCTTACATAATGGCCGGTGGCTACATAGTCCCCGCCTAGGGAAAAGGCTTTCTCCAGCAGATTGCGGAATTTGAGACTGTGATTACAAACGATGCACGGATTGGGAGTCCGCCCCCTGGTGTATTCAGCCACAAAATAGTCGATGACCTTCTCGCGGAAAGGAGCTTGAAAATTTAACACATAATAAGGAATGCCCAACTTGTTGGCGACCGCCCGGGCATCCTCCACCGCTCCCAATGAGCAACAGCCCCCCTCAACCTCAATCCCGTAGGGCATATCGGCGGGCCAGATTTGCATAGTGACTCCGATTACCTCGTAACCTTCTTCAATTAACAAAGCGGCGGCCACCGAACTGTCAACTCCGCCGCTCATAGCCATGATTACACGCGCCATTTATTCTCCCCCGGTCTGCCTAAGCTTTCCGGCTCCGGTAATCCTCGATCGCTTTATGAAGAGCATCCGCGGCTAAATTGGAACAATGCATTTTTTGAGGCGGGAGACCGTCCAAAGCCTCAGCAACAGCCTTGTTGGTGATTTCCAAAGCCTCGGCCACCGTTTTTCCCTTTACCATTTCCGTTACCATGCTGCTGGTGGCGATAGCCGCCCCACACCCAAAAGTCTTAAACTTGATATCTTGAATCCGGTCATCTTCAATCCTTAAATATATTTTCATTATATCCCCGCAAACCGCATTCCCTACTTCACCAACTCCGTCGGCATCGGGGATCTCTCCGACGTTTCTGGGGTTTTGAAAATGATCCATTACTTTGTCCGTGTACATACGGAACACTCCTTTCGCACCGAATTATATAAAGGCGACATTGCCCGTAATTTGGCGACGATCTCCGGTAAAACCGTCAATAGGTAATCAATTTCCTCCTTGGTATTTGATTTACCCAGGGTTAATCTTAACGAACCGTGGGCGATCTCATGGCAAATGCCCATCGCCAATAACACATGGGACGGTTCAAGCGACCCCGAGGTGCAAGCCGAGCCACTGGAAGCCGCAATTCCTTTTAAATCCAGGTTCAAAAGCATCGACTCCCCCTCGATATATTCAAAACTAAAGTTGGCGTTACCCGGCAACCGCTGAACACGGTCCCCATTCAACCGGACATGATCAAATCTTTTTAAGACATTGTCAATTAAATAATCCCTTAAGGAACTGATTTTAACCCGGTTCTCCGCCAAATGACTGTTGGCCAACTCCAAGGCTTTCGCCAAGCCCACTATTCCGGCGACGTTTTCAGTCCCGGCCCGGCGGTTTCTTTCCTGGCCTCCGCCGTGAATCAACGGGTGAATCCGGGTGCCCTTCCTGACGTATAAAGCGCCCACACCCTTGGGCCCGTAGAACTTATGCGCCGACAGGGACAGCATATCGACAGCCAGAGCGTCAACGTTAACAGGGATGGCTCCCACAGTTTGGACGGCATCCGTATGAAAAAGAATTTTACGGTCGCGTAAAAGTTTACCGATCTCAGCGATGGGTTGAACCGTTCCAACCTCGTTATTGGCGTGCATAATTGAGACCAAGATAGTCTTATCCGTAAGGGCTTTGGCTACATCGGCCGGATTAACCAATCCCTCGGGGCTCACCGGCACATAGGTGACTTCAAAACCATGCTTTTCCAAATAACGGCACGTATCATAAACGGCGTGGTGCTCGATTGCCGAAGTAATGATGTGGTTGCCTTTCTCCTTATTGGCGAAAGCAACGCCCTTAATCGCCATATTATCGCCTTCGGAGCCGCCCCCGGTAAATATAATCTCTCCAGGATCCCTGGCTCCCAATTCTTTAGCGACAACCGCCCGGGCGTCCTCAATGGCCTTCCGGTTTTCCCGGCCAAATGAGTGAATGCTCGACGGATTTCCGAACGATTCCGTATAAAAGGGGATCATGGCCTCGAGCACCTCGGGATCTACCGGAGTTGTCGCCGCATGGTCCAAATAAATCCTGTTCATCAATGATCAGCTCCCCGTTATTGAATATTGTTATAGATAGATTGTACATCTTTTGGGAATTAAACCCTACATACCGGCGGCCAAAACCTAAAATAAAACTAGATATAATACATGGTTTCGCTTTTATTTAAATCTTGATAGATCCGGACCAAATCCCCCAGGGTGGTTGAGTCCAAAACCTCAACCATGCTGTCCCGGAGTTTCTGCCAGAGAACCCTGGTAGCGCAACGGCTGGCGTTGGAACAACAACCTGATTTATCGTCCTTATCATCCTCCTCGCGAACGCATTCGACCGGAGCGATGGGACCCTCTAAAACCCGGATTAAATCTCCAATTCTAATCTCCGACGGTTTTTTGGCCAGCTCATATCCGCCTTGGGCGCCCCGGGTGGCTGTAACCATACCGGCCTTTCGTAAACCCCCGATTAATTGCTCCAAATACGGTTCGGAAATTTCTTGCCGCTCAGAGATACTTTTCAAAGCCACCGGACCTTCGCAATCATGAAGGGCGATATCCAGCATTGCTCTAATCCCGTATTCACCACGAGTTGAAATTTTCAATGGCAACACCTCGGGTTTTCTATTAATTTGGTCGGAATTAAAATCCGACTTAAATACTAAGGATTTAATTTCATGTTAGCATATATATTTTTAACTGTCAACTGCTAAGATAACCTTACTTGCGAGTCAATGTTAATTTTTGCAAAGGAAAAATCATCCGGCGGAGGGTGGAAAGGCCTGAACCAGCAGGTCAAGAAATTTTCTGACCCCTTCCGGGGAGCGGTAATTTCCGACTTGGGCGATCAACTCCTCCCGGTTAATAAGAAGCTGCTCCAGCCAAGGATAGTTCAGTAAGTCCTGAAGATGAAATGAATTCCAAAAAAGACCGGCAGAAACCGGATCATTGGTTAAAATAAACCATTGGGAATCGATTGATTGCTCACCGGTTAAAAAACGTTGAAAATCCCCCCATTCGCGCTTGTTCCGCCTTGGGCGGTAAAACTCCAGCACCGCCCCGGAAGGTACGATGGTGCGAATCTCCAGTCCCGAACCAGTCCTTAGGGAATCCACGGAACCCTCGATAAAACGGATTTTCAGGGGTTTATTCCGGTAGATTGTTTGGATCTGCGAATACATTCCGGAAAAGAAAAAACCGTATCTCTCCGGGACTGTCTCCAAGATCCCGGCCAGTTTTTGAAGGAAGTAATGATGATAAAGTTTAACCGGCCAATTGGTGCTGAAGATGGATAGTAGTAAAAAGGCGGCCAATAATAGGAATAAAATGTACATGATTTCCCCCCGTCAAGCTTCAAACTTCCGCCGTGATCCGGTTATGATGGCTTTGGATAGTCTCTTCGCGCAAATTTCTTAAGATAGTGAATATCAATATGAGCATTAAAACAGTGAGCGCTCCCCAAAAAGCCAGAAGTTCCGAAACAGGCTTTTTGCTGTTTATATAAAACACCCACTGAGCGGTTAAAAAAGTAAACCCCTTGAAAAAACCATCTATCAATAAGACACCTGCTAAAATGTAACCCCAGGAGTTCCGCTTCCAAATCCAGACAGCGCCTGCAATCGCCAAAGGAAAAACAATTCCCAGATCCGCCACTTGATTTACCAAGGAAGTGGTTCCCAACATTTTTAGTAATAGCGGTTCACCTCCTCCTTTCGAAACTGCGGGCAGTATCACTTTCAACCATTGCCAGGCCAAAGCCAAACCAGAGCCGCCCAAAAAAAGAGCAATCGTTTTGACCGGCGTCCGGGAGGCAAAGCGGAGGCAAAAAGTCTCAATATCCAGGGAGATCACCCCACCTATCATGGCGAATAAGGAAAGGGAGAATACCGTCACATAAAACAGGTAGAATTGATTGAAAGCGATCCCGCAAGCATAGCCGAGAAAAGTGGAGATAAAATAACTTAACACCCCCAACCAGGCCAGATAACCCCTGGCGGAACCGTTAATCGCCATCAAGGCGGTTATTAACAGCATTGGCATTCCCAAAAAAAACGTTACCAGATCTTGGGCGATAATCTGATTTAGCAAGTAAATTGAATTCTTGGCGTAAACGGTCTGCCAATGAAGTATCCCGTTAAATGACAGGTAACCAGCTGTTAAGGCGTTTAAAATCGTTAAGACATAGGCAAAAACCGGACGTTTTTTATTCATAAAAACCCCCTACCCTTTATTTTTCAATACGAGGAAATTAGTTGTTTTCTCCGGTCGATCCAGATAAAAACGGCGCCGATGGGATCTTCTGATAGGTTTAGCTCTATTAATTTCAGCTATTGGGCGCCAATACCTTTAAAACGATCGACATACGAATCAAAATTAGGAACTATACGCCGGTAATCCTCGGAAACCAGCGGGGAGGTAATCATGTAATCAGCCGAAGCCCTGTTACAAGCCACCGGTATATTCCAAACCGCCGCAATCCGTAATAAAGCTTTCACATCAGGGTCATGAGGGTGAGGTTCCAATGGATCCCAGAAAAATACTAAAAAATCCACCTTTCCCTCGGCAATCAGGGCTCCGATTTCCAAGTCTCCGCCCAATGGGCCGCTTTGATACTTTTTTACCGGAATCCCCAGGGTCTCTTCTAACAATCTACCGGTGGTTCCGGTAGCCAGCAGCTCATGCTGAACTAAGATTTTTTGATATTGTTTTGCCCATTCCAAAAGACCCTTTTTTTCATTGTCATGAGCCACCATGGCAATTCTTTTTTGTCTGGATTTAGCCGGTTCATTGGTCGACATTGGTTATCCTCCTATTATTTAACTGTTCATCTTTTATTATACTTTAATACCAAGTTTCTTGCAAATCCAGAACTTTTTGCTATTATTTCAATTTTTATAATTATTAGTTGATAATCTTGCCCCGGCGCGCCGGAACCAAAGAGCTATCCTTTAAATTCGTGTTAATCCTGGCCATTAAAAACTTTGTTTTTAGTTGGTCTAAACTTGTTTTTTCGGCAAACAAAAAAGACTTGAAAAAATTTCAAGCCCTTTATTGCTTCGTTGATCTTCCTATAAATCAGCCTAAATACTTGTCAATCTCGGTCATAATCTCCTTCTTGGGGCGGAAACCCACCAACCGGAAAGCCTGGCTGCCGTTTTTAAACAGACAAATAGTGGGAATGCTCATTACTCCATATTCGCCGGCCAATTCCTGGTTGTCATCCACATTTACTTTACCCACTTGAATCTTCCCGGCATACCCGGCGGCGATCTCTTCGATCACCGGGGCCAGCATCTTGCAAGGCCCGCACCATGGCGCCCAAAAATCGACCAGCACCGGTATTTTCGATTCCAGAACCTCTTTTTTAAAATTGCTCCGCTCTAAATTGATCATCAGGGTCACTCCCAGTAAGGTGAATAGTATAGCGAAAAACCTTCACTAACAGTCTTTTTATTAATCTTTATCCGAAAATACTATTGCCAAAAATTAATTGGCCTATGTAATCAATCAACCGCCTGCACTTGCAGAAGGTTGGTCGAACCCGGTTCTCCGGTGCGCACTCCGGCGGTTATCACCACTAAATCGTGGGGGCGGATGAAACCGGTACGTTTAGCCGCTTCAATACTAACATCCAACATAGCGTCAATATTGTCCGTCGCCGGAACGATCATCGGGAAGACCCCCCAGGAGATGGTAAGCTTCTGCGCTACTTTGGGAGAGGGAGTAGCGGCGATTATCGGCGCTTGGGGACGGTATTTGGAGACCATCCGGGCGGTACTTCCGGATTGGGTAGAACTGATAATAGCGGCGGCTTTCATATCCAACGCCGTTTGGCAAGTGGCATGGCTGATAGCATCGGCGATGGATGGAAAGGAACCTACCCGCTTTCTGGCTAAAATTTCTTCGTATTTTAAGGAGTCCTCAATCCGCCTGGCGGTCTTGGCCATCATCTCCACAGCCATTACCGGGTACTTACCGGCGGCGGTTTCCGCCGATAGCATAATGGCGTCAGTGCCGTCCAGAATAGCATGGGCGATATCGGTTACTTCCGCTCTGGTAGGCCGGGGGTTTTTAATCATTGATTCCAGCATCTCGGTGGCGGTAATCACCGGTTTTCCCATTTGATTGCAGATGTCAATCAGGGTTTTTTGGATTAAGGGCACTTCTTCCAAAGGGACCTCGACCCCCAGATCACCCCGGGCCACCATAATCCCGTCACATACCTGGAGAATCTCCTCGCTGTTGCGAAAGCCTTCCTCATTTTCAATTTTAGCGATCAAAAACTGGTCTCCGCCCAACCGGTTCACCAGCCGGCGAATTTCCAGCAAGTGTTCGGCCTTACGGGCGAAAGAAACGGCGATAAAGTCCACTTGCTGTTTAACCATAAACTCAATATCCGTCCTGTCTTTGTCCATCAAGGCCGGCAAATTTACTGATATTCCCGGTAAAGAAACCCCCTTTTTGGAGGTCAATTCCCCGCCGTTTACAACCCTACACTCCAATTGATCGCCGGTAATGGAAAGCACGGTTAAGCCCAGCATTCCGTCGGCCAGTAGGATGGTCCCGCCCACCCGCACATCTTTGCTTAAAGTCGGATAATCAACGTATATGTAACCGGAAGTCTCTTCTTTGGCTGGATCAGCGGTTAATATAATTTGCTGGCCTGCGCTTAGAACCAGCGGATCCTCTCTTAATCTACCGATACGGATCTTCGGGCCTTGAATATCGGCTAAAACGCCGACCGGAACTCCAAGTTTGGCAGCGGCGTCACGCACCATTTTAATTCTGCCGGCATGCTCCTCGTAGGAACCATGGGAAAAATTTAAACGGGCGATGTTCATACCGGCGTTGATCATTTTCTCCAAAACAGCCGGCTCCGAGCAGGCAGGCCCGATGGTACATATAATTTTGGTCTTTTTCACCTGTTCCTCCTAGGCGTTGGCCATGATATTAACCAGTTCCAATTCCGCGGGATCAAGGGTTTTTTTGGTATTGATAGCGGTGTCCAAATCGTAAACCTGAATCCGGTTATCGGTAAAGCCGACCATTTTTTCGGTTTCACCGGCTAGTAGAAGCTCAATAGCCTTAGCCCCCATTAAAGTGGCGATTTTACGGTCAAAATAAGTCGGTGTGCCGCCCCGTTGCAGGTGGCCCAGGATCGTAATCCTGATATCGATACCGGTGCGAATTTGGAGGTAATTGCCGACCTTGAAAGCGCTGGAATGCTCAAAATTGGTGGGATCGCCGAATAATCCTTCCGCCACCAAGACAATGCTATGCGATTTTTTCCGGGCGGTATTTTTAACAATTTGCGCCGCCAGACTCTCCAGATCGTAGGGTATCTCGGGGACCAGGACGGCTTCGGCTCCGCCGGTCAAGGCGGCTGATACCGCAATAAAACCGGCGTTCTTTCCCATAACCTCAATCAGACAGGTACGGTTATGAGATGAAGCCGTGTCCCGGATCTTGTTCATCGCATCCAAAACAGTGTTGACCGCGGTGTCAAATCCAATCGAATAATCGGTGCAGCCAATGTCATTGTCGATAGTCCCAGGGAGCCCGACAGTCCGGAATCCCATTTTGTTTAAAACCTGGGCGCCCCGGAATGAACCGTCGCCGCCGATAATAACCAATCCATTTAGGCCTAGTTTCTCGAGCTGTTCCTTTGCTTTGGCTTGGCCGGCCGGAGTCTTAAACTCCAAGGAGCGGGCTGATTGCAGAATAGTGCCGCCCCGCTGTAAAATATCGGCCACTGAATGGGAGTCCATCGGTATTATATTTCCCTCTAAGATTCCGCTAAAGCCGCGTTTAATACCATAAGCCTCACATCCATGAAAGATGGCTGTTCTAACTGCCGATCTGATGGCGGCATTCATCCCCGGGGCATCGCCGCCACTGGTTAATATTCCGATTTTCATTAGTAACCTCCGTGAATCTAATTTTCAATATATCGACCGTAGTTCCGGAAACGCTGATAACGGTCCTTCTGCAACTCAGCGCCGGATAACTGCATTAACGGTTTTAAATTTCTACTGATGGCCGCTTTCAAGTTGCCGCCGGTTTCAGCGGGGTTTTTGTGAGCTCCACCCAAAGGTTCGGGAATGATCTCATCGATGATGCCCATCTCCAATAAATTGGAGGCGGTTATCCGCAGCGCTTTGGCAGCTTCGACGGCCTTGGAGGCGTCTTTCCACAAGATTGAGGCGCATCCTTCCGGAGAGATCACCGAATAATAGGCGTTTTCCATCATCAGTATTCTGTTGCCGACTCCCAGCGCCAAGGCTCCGCCGCTCCCGCCTTCACCGGTGATTACCACCACCACCGGCACTTTTAAATTGGCCATCTCCCGGATATTACGGGCCACGGCTTCCGCCTGTCCCCTTTCCTCCGCCTCAATCCCGGGGTAAGCTCCAACTACATCAACCAGGCAGATAACCGGCCGCCGGAATTTATCCGCCTGTTGCATCAAACGTAAGGCTTTGCGGTAACCTTCTGGGTGGGGCAAGCCAAAATTGCGATAGATATTCTCTTTGGTATCCCGGCCTTTCTGTTGGCCGATAATCGTAACCGGAATTCCGTCAAAGACCCCGATCCCGCCCACCATCGCCGGATCATCGCGGAAGGCCCGGTCGCCGTGAAGCTCCACAAAATCGGTGCAAATCATTTCGATATAATCAAGACAAGTGGGGCGTTTGGGATGCCGCACAATCTGCATCCGTTGCAAAGGAGACAAATTTTTATAAATCTCCACCCTTAGGGAATTAGCCTTCGCCTCCAAGGCCAGGATCTGTTCTTCCATGTCGATCCCTTTTTCCCGGGAAAACTGTTTGATCTCCTCTATCTGTTTCTCCAGTTCGGCGACTGGCTTTTCAAACTCCAGGATCGGCCCTTGATTAACAGCCACCAACCCCACCTCCGGCCGGATGATATTTTAACAACCGGGTTAGGGTTGCTTTTAAGTCCTTGCGGTGAACCAACATATCGATAATTCCATGTTCAAGCACGAATTGTGACGATTGAAACCCCGGCGGCAGTGTTTGACGGATAGTCTGCTGAATAACCCGCGGCCCGGTAAAACCAATCAAGGCATCAGGTTCGGCGATAATAATATCGCCCAGCGATGCAAAACTGGCAAAAACGCCGCCCATGGTAGGATCGGTTAAAACGGAAATGTATAAACAACCAGCCTCCGACAGTTTATTCAAAGCCTGGCTGGTCTTGGCCATCTGCATCAATGAAAAAATCCCCTCCTGCATTCGGGCGCCGCCGCCGCCGGCGGATACGGCAATAAAAGGCAGTTTTTCCTTGATGGCGTATTCAATAGCCCGGGTGATTTTTTCACCCACCACCGACCCCATTGAACCACCCATAAAACCGAAGTCAATCACTGCCAAACTTACCGGAATGGTATTGATTAACGCTCTTCCAATCAGGGCCCCTTCCACCAGTTCGGTGTTTTTTTGGGATTTTTTAATTTTAGCTTCATATTCCGGGAAATTTAAAATATTAACGGTCCTCATATTGGCGTCGAACTCCTGGAATCCGCCCTTATCCACCAGCAATTCCAATCGTTCCTTGGCGTTGATCCGGAAATGAAAATCGCACTTGGGGCAGACTTTCAGATTACGCTCCAAATCCTTATGGTAAGTAATCTGGGAACAACGGTTGCATTTTACCCAAAGGCCGTCCGGTATTTCCTTTTTTTCAACAGTATCGACACTACCCTTGAATGGTTGATCGGCTTTGACTGTTATATATTTCGGTTTGGTCTTGAACAAATCTTTGATCGGCAAAAGCTCCACTCCTTAAAGCCACTTTTGAATATTACCGGCCTATTAAAAAAATTTGAATAATCGATGGGATATCCAGAAAAAAAAATATTTCGCGATCAATCTAAAAAATTCCTGCAAAGTTAAAACCTTTGGAGGGCATTGTTAATAACCTCGGTAGCCTCCTCAATCTCCAGTTCAGAGACGGTTACTTCCACGTTTCGATCTTCCCGGGAGGCGGATTTTGGTTCCCGGAGCTTTACTAAAATACCTTCCATCTCCAACAACTGTTTTAAAATTGCAGCCACTCTGTGATTGGGGGCGATATATACAGCAACCCACATCGCCGGAACCTCCTCCCCCTTAAGCCTACCTTCCAGAATAAATGAGCGGGAAATGCTTGTCAAGAGGTTCAATAAAGAATTAACCAACTTGAAGCCTACATCTCCCGGACTAGTTTTTTAAACAAAGCCCCCCGCTCCTGGTAGTTAGCGAACATATCGTAACTGGCGCAGGCTGGTGAGAGAAGAACTACCTCGCCGGGAGCAGCCAAGCCGGCCGCTGCCGAAACCGCTTCTTCAAAAGTTGAAACTTGGGTGATGGGAAACTCCGCCTTGACTGCTTTGACTGCTTTAATAATCTGGGGGGCGGTTGCTCCTAAAACTACTAAATGTTTGCACTGCTTAACAATCACCGGCGCCAGGTTGTCAAAGGGAAGATGTTTATCATAACCACCGGCCAATAGCACTACCGGCCTGGTCATAGCCGATAAACCGGCAATCGCCCGGTCCGGAGTGGTGGAGATAGAGTCGTTATAATACTTGACACCATTTAATTCCCGGACAAATTCCAGCCGGTGTTCCACTCCGGTGAAACCCTCCACTGTTTTGGCAATAACGCTTAGAGGCGCTCCCGATAAGCTGCAGGCTAAAGAGGCGGTTAGAATGTTTTCAACGTTGTGGTTACCCAGCAACTGCAAGCGATCCCGGGTAGTCACCACCCGGCTCTTCCCGTTCAGCTTAATGATTAATTTTTCTCCATCCAAATAAGCGCCTTCGTCAAGCGGTTGCAGACGGCTGAAAAAATAGAGCTTTCCCTTTGCCAAACCACTTAAACTTCTGGTAATTTCGTTGTCGTAATTCAAGATTGCCGCATCATCCGGGCCTTGATATCGGAGAATATTGCTTTTAGCCTCGATATACTCTTCCATCGAGGCATGCATATCCAGATGATTGGGGGTTATATTGGTGATAACGGCCAGATTGGGACTCTGTTTCAATTCCTGCAACTGAAAACTGCTTAACTCCAACACCACCCGGGAATCAGCGGTCATCTCCGGCAGTTTGCCCATCAGGGACCTTCCAATATTGCCCCCAACATAAGCGGATGGGTAAACTGAAGTGATTATGGATCCTATTAAAGTAGTGGTCGTTGTTTTACCGCTGCTGCCGGTAATTCCGATAATCCGCCCCGGGCACTTACTTAAGAACAATTCCATCTCGCTGCTGAAAACCGCCCCGGCCTCGCGGGCCTTTTTTAATTCCGGCAGATCTTTCCGCATCCCGGGAGTGAGCATTATATAATCAAAGTCCTTTAAATACTGTAAATAGTCTTCGCCCAAACGGTAAGCAAGTTTTAGACCGGCTAATTGACTCATGTACTCCTTTAAATCAGCGGCTGTTTTTTTATCAAAGACGGTCACCCGGGCCCCGTTTTCCGCTAAATAACGGATTAAAGGAGTGTTGCTGATCCCTAATCCAATAACCGCCACCTGTTTATTTAAATAATCCATCGCTTTATCACCTGTTTTATCAATATTCGAACCCTTATAAACCGCTAAAACCAAAGAGGGCAATATATTTCGGCTTATTGTTGAATAATTTTTACTTCAACTGCTAAAATTAATCCTCACATAGACTAACTTCAAAAAATCCCGGAATTATACTATGCGGGTTTGAAACCATTAAATCCAATAGATCTAAAAAAACAGAAGGCTTGCGCCTTCTGTCAACTGTCCTTCTATTATAACTCAGGCTTTTCCGTTACAGCCCAAAACGTTGACCAGTTTATGTTTTACCAGCCCTTTAATAGCTTCTCTGGCCGGCCCTAAATACTGCCGGGGATCAAAGTCGCCCGGTTTCTCGGCGAAATGCTCCCGGATGGAGGCGGTCATCGCCAGCCGCAAATCAGAGTCGATATTAATCTTACAAACCGCCATGGAAGCGGCCTTCCGGAGCATATCCTCGGGAACGCCTTTGGCCCCGGGCATCTGACCGCCGTATTTGTTGATCTTTTCTACGAACTCGGGAATAACCGAAGAAGCGCCGTGTAAAACAATGGGGAAACCGGGAAGGCGTTTTTGGACTTCTTCCAAAATATCAAAGCGCAATCTGGCTTCGCCTTTAAACTTATACGCGCCGTGGCTTGTCCCGATGGCGATAGCCAACGAATCGACCCCGGTTTTCTTCACGAATTCCTCAACCTGATTGGGATCGGTAAAAGCGGCGTCTTTCTCGGAAACATTGACAGCATCCTCGATACCGGCTAATTTCCCGAGTTCGCCTTCGACGACAACCCCTCTGGCATGGGCATAATCAACAACTTGTTTGGTTAGTCTGATGTTTTCTTCAAACGGATGTTTGGAGCCGTCTATCATAACGGAGGTAAATCCGCCGTCAATACAGGATTTGCAAATCTCAAAATCCTCGCCGTGATCCAGGTGGACGCAGATCGGCAACCCGGTGTCTTCAATGGCCGCTTCAATGAGTTTCATTAAGTAGACGTGTTTGGCGTATTTTCTGGCGCCGGCGGAAACCTGGAGAATCAAGGGGGCTTTTTCCTCCTTGGCGGCTTCGGTAATTCCCTGGACGATCTCCATGTTATTGACGTTGAAAGCGCCAATCGCATATCCGCCTTTGTAAGCTTTTTCGAACATTTCTTTCGATGTTACTAACGGCATACCCTTCCACTCCTTTTAAATGCTTATTTTATAAGCTTTTTGGTCATTACCATTTTACCAGATTTATCTTGAAAAGCAAGCAAAATTTACAAAACGGTAATGATGGAGATTTGAGTTAACCCGGCCCCTTGCCCCCAAAAAGGGCGGCCATCATTCATTGAAGCCTAAAATCCTATTCTCCACGGGGCTATGTTTGTTCAACCTCGAAGGATGGTGGTTTTCCCTTTTCAGGGACAAAGGTCAGGTTTAAGGCACACTATATAAGTGTTTAACTTTAATCAAATTAACACATGAATTGCAAACGAAGTATCACAAATGTCCTTTCATACGAACCGTAAAAAAAATCAATCATTAGCCAGTTGTTTTAGTTAACAACATTTATCAAATTTTATCAATTATTAGGAAAAATTTAATAGAAGATTAATCGATGCTAATTATGGTATTTATTAGTGGCTTAATGCAGACAACGAATTAGAGGATATTTGATGAGCTTACTCCGCCATCATCGCCCAAAAGGCATAACCCGGATTGTCCTCACCCTCAACCAAGGCCAACTGGCTGTCATCCTGTAACAACGACCCCAGAAAATCCCCGCTGATCACTCCCTTGACCTTTCCCACTATCTTTCCCTGTTCCACCAGTAGACACTGATCGGCGGTAAGCGAAAAATGTCCCGAAGCCACGTCCTGGGTATGCATCCCCAGCACCGAGTAGACAATCACCCCAATATCCGTCCGGCGAACCAGTTCCTCCCAACTAGGCAAAGTTTGAGTAGACTTGAGGAAAAATCCCACCGGAACCGGGGTTGGTTTCATCCCGGCTTTTTTGGCGTATTTCAAGCTCAATACCGGGGTTTGTAATTTTCCGGCGTTGATGTAAGCCACCGTTCCCCCGGGTACAGCTTCGCTGGTGCAGGCATAAGAGAAGAACCGGTGCGGTATTAAAGTATTGACAACTAACGACAGATCGTCCCGTAAAACCCGGCTGTGGTTTTGAAAATCCTCCAGCGAAAAACGGCTCTGCCTGTTGACGACCAGGCTGCCGTAGAGATTTCCCAGTAAAAACTGGCTTAAGAAAGATTCCAAAACATCCGGCGAGAAAAGCAATCGCATCTTGCCGGAGAGTTTCCGGCCTGCCTCCGTGGTTAACCGCCGGCCTATTTCCCCGGTATTTTTAATGATCCGTTCGATCCTGGCCCGGTCCGGCCATTTCTTTTCGCGGTAGCCCTCACCGTAACTGTCGTTGACCTTGAAAAAGAACTCCACCGGTGTCTGGGGCGCCTCAAAGACAAGGCCTTCGGAATCCATTAATACCCGGCGCCCTTCAAAACACCTGATCTTCCCGTCGATTTTATTCAAACCGTAAGCGGTAAGGCGCTCTAGACCCTCAATTAAAAGTTGAAAAGGGAGTTGGTAGTCGCGGTCGATAATTTCCGAGACCCGCCGGTCGGCCAGATCAACCCGGGGGATGCTCTCCGGCCGGTAAAGTCCCACGCCGTCAGGATCCGTATAAGCGGTAGCCCGCCAGATATTCATATACTCACTGAATTCATTCATCGCGCGAGAATCTAATTTAGCGGAGGTAAATCTTTGATCCGTCCAGATTAGGTAAAGTTCGCCGCTGATACTCCTCTTGTATCCGGGCGCCGAGTACGGACCGCCCAAACGGTTGTTTTTAAGGCCGATCTCTATTCCCCGCGCTTCCTGGAGGTCAAAGCGCCAACCGGTCAACTCCCGGTTTTGCCGGGAATAATCTTTTAAAAGTTCGGCCAATCGGTCAGCCAGTTCCATTTTATTCACCTCCGATGGTCACTTCGGGGTTACGGTCGATCACCAGAAAGTAATGCGAGCCGCCGCAGCTTGGCACACCCTGCCCCATTTTGCCGCAAGTGCCCATGGCATCGATTTGTAAACGGCCGATAGCCGTTTTGATCGATTGCAGCACCGATAAGATCTTCCCGCTGAAAATGGCCGGCTTATAAAGGACCGGCTTCTCGGCCAGCTTGTAGATACCGGAACAATGAAAAACAAAATCGCCGAAAGCCGGGTTAACCTGGCCGCCCTGAAATCCGGTCAAGTACAAAACGTTCTCTCCCGGGGTCATAAGGCCATGGCTTCTTAGTATCCGGTATAGATCCGCTGGAGTGACCGTTTCAAACTCCTCCTCCAGCGGTATCGGATCGTCCATTTCAATCCGGATGTTGGACATCCGGGCTATCGGCAGGTGAAAACAGTTTTCCACCCGCTCGGCCCCGGTATAGGGAACCCCCGCCCGGGCGGCTGAGAAAATGTCGGAAAGCCCGGCGGCTAACCGGCCGTGATCGACTATCCTCACGGTTTCCCGTTCCTGTCCAACGGCGCTTATTGGTTGATAAGCGTAATCCCCCTCGATTGGGCCGTCGATAATCGACAGCTTGGGACCAGCCACCATCATTCCGGTTCGGAAACGCCCGTTCTCCCCCAGAATCGAGCTTTCGATCGAGTCGGTCTCGGCGGCGTGTCCGAAAGCTTCATGAGCTAGTCCCTTGGCCAGCGCATAATCAATCACCAATTTATAGTGGCCCGCCGGTATTTTCGGCGCCCCCAAAAGCTCCAAGGCCAAACCGGCCGCTTTTTGGGCCCGGCCTTGCAGCCTTTTAAGGTTGCCGGGGTTGATAATGATTCCGAGATCGGCGCCGGATAAATTGGCATAGGAGGTGGTAGTGTCGGATTCCGATTTAGCGGTTATACCGTGGTAAATCATTGAGCGGGGAGTATTAAACGACACATCGGTGCCGTCGGCTCTGGCAATCCGCCATTCCTCATCGGTGAGCCGTAATAAAGAGCGCGCCGAAAGGCGTTTATCGAAAGCCAGGACCTCATTGTTCAGCTTTTTAAGTTTAGTTTCCAGTTCGGCCAGGCTAAGTGTGCCGTAAGGAAAATCGATCACCGACTTCACTTTTTTGATGGAGGGGGTTAACTTAAAAATCTCTTGATTGCATTCGCCGTAAAAATTCCGGCTTTGCTCGGCCAAAAAAGCGGCTTTGGCGAACAAATCCGCCACCACTTCAGGGGTTATCCGGTCGGCCGCCGCAAACCCCATAAAACCATCAGTCGTAAAAACCTGAATGCCGATTCCAGCCAGATTACCGGTGGTAATCTCTTCGGTTTTACCGTTATTGACATGAACCGCCAAATCTTTCCGGTTTTGAAGGCGGGCAATAAAATATAGGCCTTGGCCGGCCCCCAATTCTCTGATTATTTCGATAATCTGATCATAAATGGCAACCCTCATAAAGCACCTCATTACTAACAGGTCGTTATTTAGCCTTACCTGATTTAACCAGTTTATTCATAGTAAGCGGCTGATCAGCGCTACTAGTGGCTACTCCTTGCTTTATCTACCTGTGGCTATAAATGCTCGGCCCGTAATTTGGTTTCGGCGGCTACTACTTGTGGGGCGAAGAGGTCTATCAAGGATTCGCAGAACGGTTGCAAATCAAGCGGCGGCCGCCAGGAAAACATATCCACAGTAATGAAACTAGCTTCGGGAAATATCTGCAGCAATATAAAAGAGGAATCGTTAATCTCCCCGATGAGCCGCAAATTCTCCGGTTTACAAATATCAAACCTCCAGGATACGTTTACCCCGCCGGCGGGATGGTTTAAGTTATTGATTTCTATTTCCAAATTTTCGGGGGTTTCCCATAACGAATTTTGGCATAAATAAAGGTCAGCCATATAATGTTTACCAAATCCCGTCTTCAACCGGACAACCCTCCCCCTCTCCAAACATTTATAGCACATAATATGTATGGAAGAAGGCAAGGGGTAGAATTTATTTGAAAATATCGGTTTTTTAAGCGGAATTTTTCAAAAGGCGCTCCATTTCTTGGATAGAGCTCTTCATCTCGGCTATCTGGGCTTCGGTCGGGTTCGCGCCCGATTGCCGGATCTGGTTATGCAACCGCAACACGGAGTGTTCCAAATCAGTAATAATCCGCTCCATTACATAGTTGGCGGCGGACGGTTGCGGAGCTTCTTTTACCAAATCGGCGCGGGCATTTAAAGTAAAACGCTGGCCCCATTTAGGGATTAACGGATTAATATTATAACGGCGTTTGATAAGAGCAGCCAATTCTTGTTCAGCCCCGTTTTCTCCATGGACAATAAATATCCCGCGCGGTTTTTGGGAGAAATGTTCCAGCCAATCCATTAGGCCGGCCTGATCGGCATGGGCGGAAAAGCCCCCGATCGAATGAATCTTAGCCTGAACTCCGACCTCTTCCCCCATGATTTTAACCACCTTGGCCCCATCCAGCAGCCTCCGTCCCAAAGTGCCATCGGCTTGATACCCGACGAATAATATATGCGACTCCGGCCGCCAGAGGTTATGCTTTAGATGATGAAGAATCCGGCCGGCTTCACACATCCCGTTGGCCGAGATAATGATGGCCCCCCGCGCCGTTTCATTCAAACGTTTCGACTCTTCAACCGTCCGCACAAAATGCAAGTTGGCGAATTCAAACGGGCTTTCATGGGCGGCGAACAACCGGCGGGTATCCTCATCGTAACATTCGGGGTTATTGCGATAGGTCTCGGTAACGGAAACAGCCATCGGGCTGTCAATGTATACCGGCACCCGGGGAATTTCCCCGCTTCGCAGGAGCATTTTCAGATGATAGAGCAAATCCTGGGTCCGGCCGACCGCAAAGGCCGGGATGATTAGATTCCCCGCCGAACTTACGCTTTCCATGATGATCTTTTTCAGCAAATCCACCTTTTGTTCCTGATCTTCGTGAATCCGGTTGCCGTAGGTCGATTCGATCAAGAGGTAGTCGGCGGCTGGAATATAGGCGGGATCCTGGATAATCGGTTGTTCTTTCTGGCCCAAGTCTCCGGAGAAGACTATCTTGGTGGTCTCCCCGTTCTCCGTCACCGTAACCTCAATGATGGACGAACCCAGTATATGACCGGCGTCCAAAAACCGCACTTTAACTCCGGGAATAGGCTCAAACTCTTCATTATAACTCCGGCCTTTAAATAAAGCCAAACAACTAATGGCCTCAGCCGCCGTGTATAAAGGTTCTTCCAACGGAGCGCCCGTCCGCTGCCGTTTCCGATTGCGCCACTCAATTTCCATCTCTTGAATATGGCCGGAGTCCGGCAGCACAATGGCGCACAATTCCACCGTCGCCTTAGTGGCATAAACCGTTTTTTTGAAGCCGAACTTCCATAGCTTTGGCAAAAGCCCCGAATGATCAACGTGGGCGTGGGTTAAAAGCACAAAATCCAATGTTCCCGGATTGTAAAGGAAGTCCCGATAGTTTAGTTGGCGGATTTCCTTGCTCCCCTGAAACATGCCGCAATCCACCAAGAACCGACCGGAACAGGTTTCAACCAGATAACTGGAGCCAGTAACGGTACCGGCGGCGCCGCAAAAAGTAATTTGCACTATGATTCCTCCTGACTAGAAAATTTCCCTTTTGACAAACCGGCTGCTCTCTGCTATACTTATACCTGTAACTTTTCCGGGGTGTGGCTCAGCTTGGTAGAGCGTTCGGTTCGGGACCGAAAGGCCGGAGGTTCAAATCCTCTCACCCCGACCATGTCTGATTAGATTAAAAGCCGTCAGGCTTTTTTTATTCGGTTAAAATTCGGCGCTTCAGCCGGTTTTCCTTTCGAAAAATTTCTGATTTTCTTAAACGACGTCCCTAATCAACGGGGACGGCTCCACTTTTACCTCGCTGAAATGGTAGCAAGCCCCGATTTCGGCTGCTGCTTCCGCCAGATCTTCCTTGTTGGCCGCGTGTATTTCCGCCAAAACCGTTCCTTTACTGACAAACTGGCCCACTTTAGCGCCTAGTTTCAGTCCGACCGCCGGATTGATCCTATCTTCCAACTTTTTACGGCCGGCGCCAAGTTTCATGGCGATTAAACCCAAAGCCCGGCAATCGATCCTGGCTACCCAGCCGTTATTTAAAGCAGATACAGTTTCTACGAAGGGGGCTGACGGCAGCAGCGCCGGATTGTCAATTACCCCGGGATCGCCGCCCTGAGCGGAGACTAATTGCTTCAGCTTTTCCAGGCCTTTACCCGACTCCAGCAAATGCCGGATAATGGCTGAACCTTCAGCCGGCGATTGAGCCCGGCCGGCCAGCCAGACCATATACCCTCCCAAAACCCGGCATAATTCGGTAAAGTCGGCGGGGCCTTCCCCTTTGAGAGTTTCAATGGCTTCAATAACCTCAAGGCCATTACCGATGGCCCGGCCAAGCGGCTCGTTCATGTCGCTCAGGACGGCTTTAAAGCGGCGGCCGGCCCGGTTGCCGATCTCCACCATGGTTTTGGCCAATTCCAGGGCTTGCCGATAATCGCGCATAAAAGCTCCATCGCCGAATTTAACATCCAACAATACCGCATCGGAACCGGCGGCCAGTTTTTTCGATACGATACTGCTGGCGATCAAGGGGATGCTCTCGATGGTGGCGGTCAGATCCCGCAAAGCGTAAAGTTTTTTGTCGGCCGGCACCAGATTTCCGGTCTGGCCGACCAGGGCCACCCCGATCTCCGCCACTTGTTTAAGAAAAGCTTCGCGGGAGAGACTGGTCTTAAACCCGGGGATCGCTTCCAGTTTATCGATGGTTCCGCCGGTATGCCCCAAACCCCGGCCCGACATTTTTGCCACTGGAATACCGGCGGCGGCCACTAAAGGGATCAAGGCCAGCGATGTCTTGTCACCGACACCGCCGGTGCTGTGTTTGTCTACCTTGACACCGGGAACCGACGAGAGATCAACTGTGGCCCCGGAGTTAGCCATTTCCACCGTTAAAGCCGTGCACTCTTCGAAGGTCATTCCCTTAAAAAACACCGCCATGCACCAGGCGCTCATTTGGTAATCGGGGACTTCCCCGTTGACAAACCCGGATATCAGGAAGTGAATCTCCTCCCGGGTCAACTCTCCGCCCTCGCGTTTCTTCCAAATAAGGTCATAAACACGCATTCCAATTCCTCCCCATTATAATAAGCTGGCAAACTCTTTACCCACCGGCCAAGGCTCCAAAGCGAATCCCCGGCAAAGAGTGGCGGCAATATCGGCAAAAGTGGCGCGAATTCCCAAGTCTAATCCCTCCGGCAACTCCGGACCAAAGAGCAATAACGGAATATACTCCCGGGAGTGATCCGTGCTGGCGGTGGTTGGGTCCACACCGTGATCGGCGGTGATGATTAAAACATCACCCGGTTTTAGCCTGGGGACATTCCGGCCAAGCCAGGAATCAACCTCCTGGAGAGCCTCGGCAAAACCCCTGGGATTGTTCCGGTGGCCATACAGCATGTCAAAATCAATGCAATTAGCAAAAACAAGGCCTGTAAATTCCCGATCAATCAAACTACTAATAAAATCCAGGGTTTCCCGATTGTTATGGGTATGGTTGGAGTCGGTCAACCCTTGCCAACTAAAGATATCCTCGATCTTTCCGACCCCAAAAACGGTTAAACCGGCTTCCTTCATCCGGTCTAAAACCGTAGGAGCGTGCGGTTTCAACGAAAAATCCTTTCGTCCGGGAGTCCGGTAGAAAGAGCCCGGTTCCCCCAGAAAAGGACGGGCAATAACCCGGCCCACACCGTGTTCGCCCTGGAGCAGTTCCCGGGCGATTTCACAGTAACGGTATTGCTGTTCCAGCGGCACAACCTCTTCATGAGCGGCGATTTGAAAAACGCTGTCGGCGGAGGTGTAAACAATCAAATCCCCGCTGCGGATGTGTTCCGCCCCGAGTTCCTTAATAATTTCAGTTCCCGAAGCCGGTTTATTACCGATAACCTTGCGACCAGTCCGGCGAGAAAATTCGGCGATGATTTCAGCCGGAAAACCATGCGGATAAACAGGAAATGGTTTCGCCAGCACCAACCCGGCTATTTCCCAATGACCGGTAGTGGTATCTTTGCCAGCCGAAAGCTCGGCGCTTTTTCCGTAAACCCCCCCGGTGACATCGGGCGAAACCCCTTTGACAGCGGTTAATTTACCTAAACCGGCTTTTTCAAGGTTGGGAAGGGAGAGCCCCCCCAGAACTTTAGCTGTATTTCCAATGGTATTGCTTCCCTGATCGCCATAAAGAGCGGCATCCGGAAGTTCCCCTACCCCCGCTCCGTCAAGCACGATTAAAAACGTCCGGCGAAAATTCATTGTGGTTTTCATCTCCCGCGTTTTGAGAATCATTCTTTGGACTTGTGGAATTCAGTCAAAAGCCAGGAGCCGGAAGGATGTATCTAATCCTTTGGAGTCTATGTATTTCTGAAGTCTTATTCTCGGGGAAAAATACAGTTAGGAATCAGGTATTACATCTATCTGCAGAAACCTATTCCTGGAGCTGTTATTTTGACTCCTTGATTCTGGCTCCTGGATTCTGACTTCTTATTTCATACTAACCTGAATAGCCCGGTCCTACATTACTTCTTCCAATTCCGGCAGCGGTTTACCAAGATGGTATCCCTGGCCGTGAGTTACTCCGATTTTCTTTAGAACAATCGCAATCTCTTCATTCTCAACAAACTCGGCCACTGTTTCAATTCCAAGGGCCTGGGCCAGATCATGCATGGCTTTGACCAGGGAACGGAGGGTGGAGTCGCTTCCCAGGGCGCTAATAAATGAACCGTCCAACTTCAACTGGTTAATTGGCAGATTGCGCAGATAATAAAAGGAATTAAAACCGGCGCCGAAATCATCCAAAGCAAACGGACAGCCAAGCGTCTTCAAATGCTTAATCCATTCTTCAGCCAAGACCAGATCTTGAACCACCGCAGTCTCGGTAATCTCAAAACCCAGCCGGGCCGGTTCTATTCCATATTGCAACAGGCACTCTTCAATATAAGCCAACAGACCCTGATCCACCAGGCTATACCCGGAAAGGTTCATAAAGATCCGGGTATCGGGGTTTTCTTGCAAAGTGAATATTACATGTTTTACCACCCAACGGTCAACTTGAGACATCAGCCCGAATTGTTCGGCCGCCGGAATAAAAGCGCCCGGGTAAATAATATTCCCGTTATTTTTCAGGCGAATCAATGCTTCGTAATGGTCGACCCGGTTGTCTTCCAATCTCACCACCGGTTGGTAATAAAGGATAAAACCGTCCTCCTCCAGGGCATCCTTGACTAAGGTCACCACTTCGTTGGTTTGAGATAACTGGACCATGGTGTTATCTCCGGGATA
This sequence comes from Bacillota bacterium, assembly GCA_050260935.1. Classification (GTDB taxonomy): domain Bacteria; phylum Bacillota; class UBA4882; order UBA8346; family UBA8346; genus UBA8346. The sequence goes on along the minus strand of JBLNCU010000133.1, from coordinate 7,302 downwards.
ATAAACTTCAGCCCTGTTCCGTCCTTGTTTTTTAGCTGTGTACATCGCCGTATCAGCCTGGGACAACAGAATTCCGGGTTCATAATTTCCGTCGACCGGAACGATACCGATACTCAGCCCGAGATGAAAGCTTTTATTGTTAAGCACAAAACGGTATTCCTTGACTGCCTGGCAAATACGCTCGGCAACCACTTTGGTTTCTTCGAGTTCCTCCCCTTCAAGCAATAAAGCAAATTCGTCACCGCCAAGACGGGCCAATAAATCAGAGTTTCGTAATTGTCTTTTCAGCAGCCCGGTCAGAGTAACCAACACTTGATCCCCAGCGGCGTGTCCCAGCGTATCGTTGACAAATTTAAAATTGTCAAGATCCATCATCATGAAAGAACTTTTTACCCCACGTCTGGCCCGGTTTACGGCCTTTTTTAACCCATGCTCCAATAAACGGCGATTTGGCAAACAGGTAAGTTGATCATGAGTCGCCAGAAAACTCAGTTGCCGCTCTTGCTGTTTGCGTTCGGCGTCGATATCAGCCAGACGGCTGGCCATTTTATCAAAAGAAGACATTAAAAAATCCAATTCATCTTGTCCTCGGGGTAAATTTATACCTGTCCCTTTGGCGTCGGTTAACCGGACATTGAGTCTCCCTTCGGCCAGCGCCTTAAACCCTTGGGATATTTTAGTAATTCTTTTGCCTAATAAAGAATTAGTCAACCAGTAAGTTACCACCAATAAAATCAAAACCACTATCACTGAAAAAGTGATGGACACCATTAAAGCCGCGCGGCTTTGGTCTTCCAGCGGCTTTTTACTAAAGGAAATCTTGGCGAAAAGAGGCGGCTTTTTTTCCCGGGGAATCGTTAAATAAGTATCCAAAGAAGTAGCCGACTCATAAAAAATACGTTTTCCCGGGGTTAAAGACGGGACCGGATTTTCATAACCGCCGACCTTCCGGATGTTATTATGCGCCAAAACCCGGCCTTGCGCGTCGATGACCGCCACTTCAATTATATCGGCGGATTGTTGATAAATATTTTCACAGAGAGTGCTCAAACCGTAAAACGATTTTGAGGAGCCGCCCATCTCCAACGTAAAAAGGCTTTTTTGCCATAACGGATAGATCAAGGCCTCGCCGCGCAAAAAAAGCTGGGAGGCTATGTTACGCCTGGTCAAGTTAAGATAAAGGAAAGAATGAACCGCAATAATAACCAACACAGTAATACTGAGGATGCGAAAGAGGTTCATCGTTATACGCGGAGTCTTCATCGCAGGTACCTCGCAAATGGAGGCGAAACCGCTCTCCAACCTCTCGGAGAACCGAAAGGTATCAAAATCATGGCTATGCTAAAGAATAAAAAGGTCAAGGAGACCGGTATCCATCGTTTTTCTCGCAAGTAAATGCAAAGGAGATGGCGCCCTTTCATGTTGTTCTTTCTCCCATTCTGCTTTAATTAAAAAAGGGGAAAATGGAGATTAAAGGAAAATAATTAAGCCGGCTTGAAAGATATAAATTATAAGATTTCAATTATTATTGTTAATTCGCCAATCCCGGTAAATTTTCCTCTTTAGCTTTTCCCCTTCGGTTTAATGAATAAAGGCAAGCTAACCAGAGAATAACCAAAGCTATCGGAGATTTTAATATAAATCCTTCTTAATTTATTCTAAACTTTTTTGAAAGCTGCAGGGTTCGGGAGATGGAAATCGAATGATTTATCTGTTTTTACGGCAATAAACTCCTCAAATTTATTTATATATATAAAAGCCATAATATCTAGGAGGAATTTTGAATGTTCGGAGAAAGAGACAACCGTTTTTTTTCCCTTTTTGAAACCGCGGCCAGCAATGTGTCCAACGCGGCTCAGGTTTTGCTGAATCTGACCCTTGATCCCCAGGACAAGGAAGAAAAGACCAAGGAGCTTGAAAAGCTGGAACATCGTGGCGATGAATTGACCCACGACATCATTGCCGAACTGCACCGGGCTTTTATAACCCCTATTGACCGCGAAGATATATTCCTCATGGCTAAAGAGACCGATAATATTCTGGATGCCATCGAAGCGACCTCCCACCGGTTCATCATGTTAAACATCACCGAAACCACCCCGGCGGCCCAACAATTGGCTAAAATGATTGTCGCCGCCGCCAGCGAACTCGTTTCCATAATGTATGGTTTGCGAAAGCTCAGGCATATAGCAATTAACAACAAGGCGGTAGTGGAGATTAACCGGATTGAAAATGAAGGAGATCAGGTTTACCGGTTGGCCGTTAAAGAGCTTTATTCGGGAAATGTTGATCCCTTGACTGTTTTCAAGTGGCGGGAAATATACGATCATTTGGAAAACACACTGGACGCAATGGAAGATGTGGCCAATATCGTTGAAGGTATCGCTATGAAACATAATTAATAAGGAATTATAAGCATATATGGGGGTAAATTTGGATGTCATTCAGCATTGGCCTAATTATTGTCTTGTTTTTAGTTTTATGCTCGGAATTCATCAACGGTTGGACTGACGCCCCTAATGCTATCGCCACTGTAGTCGCTACCAGGGTACTTAAGCCGAAATGGGCGGCCATATTGGCGCCGGTTGGCAACATCATCGGCGCTTTTCTAGGCATCGAGGTCGCTAAAACCATCGGCACCGGAATCGTGAAACCGGAAGCTATTTCGCTGGTTACTTTAGCTGCGGCCATGATCAGCATCATTCTTTGGGGTTTTACCGCCTGGTATTTGGGGATGCCAATAAGCAAAAGCCATGCTCTGGTCGCCGGTTTGGCCGGAGCCGGTTTGGCGACCGCCGGTCCTTCGGCTCTCCTTTGGTCTGGATGGGAAAAGGTACTTATTGGTTTATTATTCTCCTCTATAATTGGATTGACTGGAGGTTTTGGAGTGGCCTGGATAATCCGGAAAGCCTGTTACCGGATGGATCGTTCCAAGGCTAAATATATATTTTCAGTATTACAGACTATCTCCGCCGGGGGAATGGCTTTAAGCCACGGCAGCAACGACGGTCAAAAATTCATAGGCATCTTTACCCTGGCCCTGGTACTGGGCGGGGTTTTAAAAAGCTTCGAAGTTCAACAATGGGTGATTATTGTTTGTTCGTTGACTATGGGTATCGGCACCTCCATCGGCGGTTGGCGGATTATTAAAACCATGGGCGAGAAGATGGTTCATTTGGAACCCTATCAAGGATTCGCAGCCGAAAGCGCGGCTACAGGCGCAATTTTGGCTGCCTCCCATTTAGGTATTCCTTTAAGCACCACCCATACCATTAATACTTCGATCATGGGAGTCGGCACCGCCACCAGCACTTCCGGAATCCGCTGGGGGGTTGTCAAGGAAATCGTCTCCGCCTGGGTGCTCACCTTCCCCATCTGCGGCCTCATCGGTTACCTGGTAGCCACGATTTTTAAGTTTATTTTCTAGCTTCCAGGGATGGAAGCTAGTTCGGCGAGAGCCGGATGCGATAAGCCGAACTTCCTTAATTTTACTTACTTGATGTTCGTGTTTTGGTTACACTTTCTTGGCAAAAAAGACCCCCTGTTTTAAATTGTCCTTAACAAAGGGTACACTTTAAAATTTAGGGGCCTTTTGTCTATTCCATAATGCGTTTTTGCTTTACCCTAACTGCGTCAGACGTTCTTTAATCTTGGCGGTTTTTTCTTTAAAAGTCTCCAGCTTTTCACGTTCTTTAGCCACCACCTGCGGCGGAGCCTTCGAGGTAAAGGCCGGGCTTCCGACTCGAGCCTCGATCTTCCCGATCTCCACTTCCAACTGGCCCAACTCTTTAGAAAGGCGTTCTTTCTCCCTAGCGACATCGACCAAACCCGCAACCGGCATAAAAATGGTAATTCCGGCGGCCACGGCGCTGATTGCATTCTCCGCTTTATAGGAGTCCTCGGTCACCAGCCGGTGTTTTTCCAAACCGGCCATATTGGAGATATAATGCATATTTCTGGCGAGAATCGCCGTTTTTTCCGGAGCGCCCGCCAAAATTGCCTCCACCTTTTTCTGGGGCGGGACGTTGGCCTCAGCCCTGATGTTACGAATGGTCCGGATCACCTCAATCACCATTTTGATCTCGCTATCAGCCGCCGGGAACCGGAGCTTTTCGTTGGTAACCGGCCATTTGGCGATCATGATACTTTCGCCGTTATGGGGCAAGGCCTGCCAAATCTCCTCCGTTAAGAAAGGCATAAAAGGATGAAGCAATTCCATCGTCTGCCGTAAAACCCGGGCTAAAACGGCCTGGCTGACCCGGCGTTCCAGGGCGTTCTCCTCCTGATAAAGCCGGGGTTTGGAGAACTCGATATACCAGTCGCAATACTCGTTCCAAAGAAATTCATATAGCAGGGAGGCGGCCGCCCCAAGGTCATACCGCTCAAGTAACCTGGTAACCTCGGCTGAAGTCTCCTCCATCCTGGAAAGAATCCATTGATCCGGTACAGTCAGCCATTCTTTGGGCAAGTCCGGGTTTTCCCCGCGGGCAAAAGAATTTAATATCGATGCCTGGAATTCATTGACCAGATCACCGGCGACCGCTTTTTCCTTTTCACGCTGCATCAATACGAAACGGGCGGCATTCCAGATTTTATTGGTAAAGTTCCGGCTCCCCTCGACCTTTTCCATCTGGAAACGCTGATCCTGGCCCAGGGCGGTGCCGGTGGCCAAGGTAAACCGGAGGGTATCGGCGCCGAAATCATCGATCACCTCCTGGGGATCGACGATCGTTTCCGGACGGGACTTGCTCATCTTTTTCCCGTATTTGTCGAGTACCAAACCATGGATTAACACTTCTTTAAAAGGCTCATCCTTCATAAACTCAAGTCCCATAAAGATCATCCGGGCCACCCAGAAAAAGATGATGTCCCTCCCGGTTACCAAAACCGTGGTGGGGTAAAAATGCTTCAACTCGGGAGTTTCGTTCGGCCAGCCCAAAGTGGAAAAAGGCCAAAGCGCCGAGGAAAACCAAGTATCCAGTACATCAGGGTCCTGCTCCAGATTTTTACTGCCGCATTTGGGACAACCGGCCGGTTCGGTCCGGGAAGCGATCTCAGCGTGGCAATCCTGGCAGTACCAAACCGGAATCCGGTGCCCCCACCATAATTGCCGCGAAATACACCAGTCGCGGATATTTTCCAGCCATCCAAGGTAAATCTTGGTGAAACGTTCCGGGATAAAGGTGATATCCCCGTCCACCACCGCTTTAATCGCCGGTTCAGCCAAAGGTTTCATCTTTACAAACCATTGCTTGGAGATCAATGGTTCAATAACGGTATCGCAACGGTAACACTGGCCGACCGCGTGGAGATGGGTTTCGACCTTCACGAGGTAGCCTTCTTTCTTTAAATCTTCAACCAAAACGGCCCGGCAGTCGTAGCGGTCCATCCCGGCGTACTTGCCGGCCTCCTCGGTCATTTTGGCGTCGAAATCGATCACTGTAATCTGGGGCAGGTTGTGCCGGAGCCCCATTTCGAAGTCGTTGATGTCGTGGGCCGGGGTGACCTTAACGGCCCCGGTTCCAAAGGCCATATCCACGTAAGAATCGGCAATAACCGGGATCTTCCGGTTCATTAACGGTAAGATAACCTCCTTGCCGATTACCGATTTATAACGATCGTCTTCCGGATTGACCGCTATCGCGGTATCGCCAAGCATCGTTTCCGGGCGGGTGGTGGCCACCTCAATCTGGCCGGAGCCGTCGGCAAATGGGTAACGGATATGCCAGAGGTTGCCCTCCTTCTCCTCGTGCTCGACCTCGATATCGGAGATGGTGGTGTGACACTTGGGGCACCAGTTTATCAAGTAGCTCCCCCGGTAGATCAGTCCTTTTTCGTAAAGACGGATAAAGACCTCGCGGACTGCGGCCGAGCAGCCCTCATCCATGGTGAAGCGCTCCCGCACCCAGTCGCAGGAGGACCCCATCCGTTTCAACTGCTTGATAATGGTCCCGCCGTATTGCTCCTTCCAATCCCAAACCCGCTCCAGAAATTTTTCCCGGCCGAGATCGTGTTTGGTCAAGCCCTCCTTGGCTAGGGTTCCTTCAACCTTCGCCTGGGTGGCGATGCCCGCGTGATCGGTTCCCGGCATCCAAAGCGTATTATAACCCTGCATCCGCCGCCAGCGGATCAAAATATCCTGTAAGGTGTTGTCCAGGGCGTGTCCCAGATGAAGAACGCCGGTGACATTGGGAGGCGGAATGACGATGCAATAGGGTTCCTTTCCCTGCTCTGCCTCAGCATGGAAATAATCCTTGTTCAACCAGAACTGATACCATTTCTCCTCAACGCTTTGAGGATTGTAAACCGTCGGTAGACTCATTGGAAAAACCTCCTAGTAGAGAATGACGGAATGTCTTAATTATCGTAGAAGTCGGAAGCTGGAAGCCGGAAGTTGAAAGCCAAAACCTTTGTTTGCCGGCAAAGCTGCTGAACCTAAAAGATGCCCGACTAATAGCAATCTTAAACCCTTATAAAAAAAGAAAAACTTCCCTCCGTAAAAGGACGAAAGTTTAAACCTCCGCGGTACCACCTGATTTCCCTTAGCGGGCTCTCTCAGCGTTAACGGGCAGACCCGGCCGGAGCTATTGAAACGCCTTGATCTTGCGCCGTTCACCCCGGTAACTCCCAGGCGACCTTCAACTCTCAGCGGGAAGACCTTTCACCAAACCGGCCCCTCTCTCCACCCGTTAAAAAGTTTACTCCTCCTGATCAACATCTGTAGAAACTATAAACTGACTTTGCATTTGATTATACAGCTTCCGTTTCCGGATTGTCAATAGACTAACCGGAATTTTTAGGTTGGGTTAATTAATTGGCCACAGAGGAGAGGCAAGCGGGAGGGGCCACTCAAGACACGGAGAAAAACCATATCTCTAATTCAAACTGCCGAAGACCTTTTTCAACAACTCGGTGACACGGGCCGCCGGATCTTTACGGATCTTCTTTTCTTCCTCGCCCACCAAATAAAACAAACCGTCCAGGGCTTTAGCTACCACATATTCATCGATATCCACCGGCTCCATCTTTAAGTAAGGAACCGCTTTGGCTTTGGCGGCCAAGGTTTTATATTGCCGGGTAACTCCGACCTCATCGGTAGCCTTGGCCACTACCGGCAGAAACGCTCCACTGAGCTTGGCAGTGGTTTTGGCTTTAAAATACTCGGTGGCCGCCGTATCGTTGCCGGTAAAAATTTTGCGAGCGTCATCGAAATTCATCTCTTTGACGGCGTCCCAGAAAATCTGTTTGGCGGAAGGAGCCGCCTGTTCGGCCGCACGGTTCATACTTAGGATAAAATCGTCC
>JBLNCU010000132.1:0-8332 GCA_050260935.1 Bacillota bacterium | reverse complement strand
AACTGATCCAAGTTTTCCAAGCCGAAATCGGCAATTTCCAAATTCGCCTTTTCTTTCTCGGTTAATACAATATGGGCCTTATTAAATAAATCTAAGGCCTTTTTTTGAGCTTTAGCCCATTGCTCTTTGGTAATAGCCATATAAGCCACAGCCTTTCATTTTAGATTTAATTGGTCTTGACAAACTATTTTCCACAAGCCGCCAAGGCCGCTTCCAGTTCGGCAAGGGCTTTATCACGCTCTGCTTGGCTGATTTTGCGGCGAGGTCTCAAAAGCAATTCTCGGTTGCTTTATGAAAGGCATCCGGGAATGTTTGTAATATGCCGGCCTTCTCTATTATGTTTTCGCATAACCCTTTGAAAACAATTCGAGAATTTTATAAAAAGTCCTTTGAAGAAATATTCTAAAACTGGCTAAATGGGGGATCGGTAACCCTCTTTTACATAATTGGAGGAAGATGGATGAATTATTGAGAGTATTTGTAGGCAATACCGCTGAACTGCTCTTATACACAAATTCTATAAGCAAATACGCCAGCAGACGATGTATGTCAAATTTGACCTCTCCTTACCGGGGTTTATTTGGCGCCGCTTTTATTAGCCTCATCGAGCATTCCCAGCAACGCCGCTTTACAAATCGACTCCGGGACGGTTGAATAATAAGCGCCATCATGGTAAAAAACGCCGGAATTGCATTTGTTGGAACCGCACTCCGTAATTACCCGGCCGTCTTCCCGCAACCGGATGGAGAAAGGCCAACCGCGGCCGTTAATTGTTTCCACTACCTTCCAGGCTGCAGCGATATCCGTTGAGTACTTGGGAACCTCATTGGCCATCGCCCGGTCATGAACAGCAATCCGTTCCCGATGGCCCTGAGGATAATAATCGACCGTCTCCTCCCCGACCTCCGTATATACAAACAAAGGCGGCACAATCATTACGTTCTCATTAACCCAAGAATCGAGCCGGACCCCCGGGGGTTCGTTTTCAATCATTTCCGGCGTCAAATATTCCATGTTGGTCTCCCTTTATAATCAAGGTAAATTTAGAATTGCCGCAGTCAAGAAATAATATTCCCGCGGAGGCCTGAGGGTATCCAGGAATGAGGAATTGGCTGAGTTGCCGCGCGCACACAAAAAGCCCCGGTTTCCGGGGCTTTTATTTCTATTCTCTTTTGGTCTCCTCCGGCTTCTCTGTTTCTGCCGGTTCTTGCTTCTCCTCAGGTTTTGGTTTTCTATTTATGCTTCTGGTTACCGGTCAACTTTCTCATCCCAGCACTTCAATTGTAGTTGGTATCGCAAATCAACTTTATATTTAAATTCCAATAAACAACGAAAAATCCTTTGCTTATTCTCTCAGAACCGAGTTTTGCCGGTTATGACTTAGTTTATAGTAGTTTGGTCAGTCCTTCAATCTTTAATTATTGCTATGCCTGAACAGCCAGGCCCGCAGATTGGAAAGCTCTTCATTGCCGGGATAAAGCTGCCGGTTCTGGTGAGCCTCCAAATCAGCCAAGCGATCCGGTTTGGCTAAAAAATAGAGCAGCAATTTTTGAATAATAGCCATGGTCGGCGGAGTGATATAATGCTCGATACCTTCAACCTGTTCGGCTATTCCCACCTCGACTTTTAATAATGTCAAAAATTCTTTTAAAACTTCATCGCGCCAAACCAAAAAACGGCCATAACGGAAGCCTTTATCAGTCAGTGAGATGTTCCGGTACTTTTTATAGCTGATAAATCCCGCTTCATCCAATTTTTGAATCATGCGGGTGACTGATGAAGGTCTTACCTTTACAGCCGCCGAGAGATCAACCGGACGAATATATCCCTGTTTTTCAATGATCCGGTAAAACATCTCCAAGTAATCTTCCATATTCTCGGTTAACACCGTTTCGGTGTTCATTACTAAGCCTCCTTCGGGGAAATTGTGGCGCGCCGGTGTGAATACTTGCCGATTGGCGGGTCTTTTAAAACTACATCTCTTCTCTACCGGTTAGTTTAAATTAATTCTCTTGATCAGCGGTTTTTCCACCTTTCACCGAATGCTCCGGTCTTTTATGATCCTTTAAAAACCTTTGGAGCGAGAAGATCCCGATTATAACAAAAACCAGTCCGGTAAGTTTGTTAATCATCGCCGGGCTCACAAACTGGGCAATAATTACACCCAAGGTCACTTCGATAATAACACAGCTAATAAGGGCCAGGGCCGCCGCCACAAATACCTGCCAGCGTTTGTGGGGGTGGTTGCTAGAATAAATCAAGGTCGCGACTTGGGTCTTGTCGCCCAACTCAGCCAGGATGATAATAAAGAAAGTTGTAATATAAGTTATTAGTTTCACCATGATCTCTCCTTAAACCGGGCTCTCAATCCGGCCAATCACCCCGGTTAATAACAAAATTCCCAAGATAATAAATACCGTCGCCGAGGCTATTTTGATAACTGAAGGCCGTAATAATCTGGCCAGCACCGCGGATCCGATGGCAGTCTCAATAAGCGAGGTCATTACCAGGGCGCTTGCGGACCCTAATGCTACCCATAATACATATAGCGGTTTGGCGCCGGCCAAAAATAAGGTAGTAACTTGGGTTTTATCACCCATTTCCGAGAGCCAGACCACCCCGAACACTTTCAATATTAGCTTCCAGTCAAAAACCTTTAAATTTTCCCGGAATCCCAATCTATCCCCCCCTTTTATGCTCTCTGACCATAGTATGTCGGCCCATATTACTTGGGCACAAAAAAGCATAACCGGGGTAAATGGTTTTTGGCTGGCCAACAAATTTAGCCTTCGCAAAACTGGGTAAATAAAAGAGGGTGACTCAATTTAAAAAAAATAAAGATTTGCTTCACAGCAAACCTTTTTTAAATGATCATGGTGCGCCCGGCAGGACTTGAACCTGCGACCTACTGATTCGTAGTCAGGCACTCTATCCGCTGAGCTACGGGCGCAATATTAATGGGAAAAACTCATCGTACGCTGGCAAGAAATTATTATAACATAAACCAGCGGGGTTGTAAACTTAATTTTACACCTGTAAATTACCGTCTATTAGAAAAATAAAGCTCCGGCCTTAGTCGGAACCGTTGATATTTGGCGGAGAGAGAGGGATTCGAACCCTCGCTAGGCTTACACCTACTAACGGTTTAGCAAACCGTCCCCTTCAACCGGCTTGGGTATCTCTCCGTTTGGGATGTAGGATATATGAGAGGCGCGAAGTTAAAAAACTTAAGGGACCAACTTCACCCGTCTCATTCTCCAACTGCGTAAAAATAGAAGATCAATTTTTCAAAGATGGTTTATATCCCACCTCCAACCTTTCACTTCTCACTTCTCATCTGGCGGAGGAGGAGGGATTCGAACCCCCGGTACCTTGCGGTACAACGGTTTTCAAGACCGCCTCCTTAAACCACTCGGACACTCCTCCGAGCATCTCGGAATGCATGAATTATTCTAACATATCGGCCTGTAAGCTGTCAAGCAAAGAAGTCGTCCTTAATGAAGCCTACAACCGCTAATCAAAGTTATTTATACCGCTTTAACAGGAACGGTAAATTTTGCCGCTCCAAATCAAAGTCTGCTCCCAAATAATTCTCTCCGAATTCTAATGAAGTTGCAGTTCGCTTATTCTGGTCATATACAAGCGGGTTAAAGCGTCCGCCTCTTCGGCGGTGCCGGCCTCCGCGTAAACCTTAAATACCGGCTCCTCAGCGTCCGGTAAAACCAAAGCCCAGCCTTGCTCATGGAAAACCTTCAAACCATCGGTCATCTCCAGCTGTCTCTCTTTATTCTCCTCAAATAGATTCCGCATAATCCGGCCTTTTTCTTCCCAGGGGCATTCCACTTCCAGGTAGCCCCGCTCCACCCGGGGGACCAGCGCCTTAGCCTCGGAAAGGCTTATATTTTCCCTAGCCAGTAATTCCAGAACTTTAAGCAGAGTATATAGGGCATCAAAATCCGGCTGTAATATGTTGTTACCATCGGCCGACGGGAAAAGCCTTTCCTGGATAACCTTTTCCATTATTGACCTGGGATTAGCTTTAGTCCGGATAACCCGGCCGTGAAACTCCCGGGCCAGATCCTCGATAAAACGGGGGGCGGTTACTTGGAGCGCCACGGTAGCCTGATGCTTGTACTTCAGTGTTAGAAAGGAGAGTAATGCTGTAAGCTGCTCTTCTTTAAGGAGTTCCCCTTTTTCATCCAGTAAAATCAGGCGTTCAGCGTTGTTGTCAACTACTACTCCCAAATCAGCGCCGGCGGAATTGATTTTAGCCGCCACCGTACTCAAGGCTCCGCCTAATTCCTTTAAAGTCCGGGGCCGGGCCCTGGTAACATTCTCCGGGTAATCCATCCCAATAACCCGGCAGTTCAGTTGTTCCAGTAAACCCGGTAAAATCAGAGAAAGACTTCCGCCATCATAGTCGGCGACTATCTTAAATTCTTTATTGCCAATCAATTCTTTGACTTCCGGGTCCAATAAGCCTTGGATATACGGTTCTATTAGTTGGGGTACAAAGGTTAATTCCCCCATGGCGTCAGCGGCGGCTCTAGGATAATCCTCGCAGAAAAAGGAATTTTCCAAGGCGCGTTCGGTATTTTTGTCGATATTCACCCCGGTGTGGTCAAAGAATTGAATCAAAATTCCCTCGGCCTCCCTGGGGTTAATCTGCAGGTGAACTCCGCCCTTCACCCCCAAGGTATGTATAGCAAAACGGACGACCGGAATCGTCAGGGTTCCGAGATCGTAGACGTCAACCCCGGCTCCCAGAGCGCCGGCCACCAAAGCCCTTTTTAACACTCTGGCGGCCCGGAAATTATCGGAGCTGACCGCCATCTTTTCCCGGGGTTTTAAATAAGCCCCAAAAACCGCTCCCAGCTTCACGGCGATCTCCGGTGTAATCTCCTGGTTCACCGTACCGCTGATCCCGGCGTAACCAAAGAGACTCTTTGGACCTTTTTTGGCCCAGATCATACTGTCGTTTACAACAATTCCGCTGTCGATGTTTTTATAAGGCCAGATCTTTACTTGGGGTTTTATAACCGAGCGGACCCCCACAGTGACTCCTTCCCCTAAAACCACCCCTTCAAAAACGGCATTTTTCCCTTTGAGCCGGCTATGATCCCCGATGACGGCGCCCCGGATCTCCGTATCGGTTCCTAGGTAACAATGGTTCCATATTATTCCTCGTTTAATGCTGCCCCTGTCAAGGACGTTGCAATGGTCCCCGATCACCGTATACTCCTTTATTTCCGCTTTAGACATTACCCTGGTAAAGTTGCCCAGCAAAACCGGGCCTTCTATAATAGCGTCTTCAGCTATTTCTACCCCTTCACCGGCCCATACCCCCGGTTTAATCTCCCGTCCGGGAATCTCCAATTTGATTCTACCGGTCAAAAGATCATAATGCGCCTGCCTGTATTGTTCCAGGTTGCCGATATCCGACCAATAACCGCCGGCTACATACCCGTACAAAGGCTCACCGCCCGATAACAACAACGGAAACAAATCCTTGCTGAAATCGAAGTTTTGCCCCGGCTGATAAAAGGCGAACACTTTCGGATCGAGGATGTAAATACCGGTATTAACCGTATCGCTGAAAACCTCCCCCCAGCCGGGCTTCTCCAAAAAACGCTTGATCCGGCCGTCCTCTCCCGTAATCACCACTCCGTACTCCAACGGATTATCCACTTTAGTCAGGATCAAGGTGGCGGTGGCTTTCTTTTCCTGGTGAAACCGTACCGCCGCCTCCAGATCGATGTCAGTTAGAGCATCGCCGCTGATAACCAAGAAAGTTTCATCCAGAAACTCCGCGCAGTTTCTTACGCTCCCGGCCGTCCCCAACGGGGTTTCCTCGGTAAAATACCGCATCCGCAAACCGAAATCATGCCCATCCCCGAAATAATTCCGGATTGCTTCCGGCAAATAATACAAAGTGGCTAAAACCTCGCTAAAATGGTGCTTCTTTAACAGATTGATAATATGTTCCATCATCGGGCGGTTAACGATGGGCACCATCGGCTTTGGTTTGGCGCAAGTCAAGGGTTTGAGTCTTGTTCCTTTTCCTCCGGCCATAATTACCGCTTTCAATTAAAATCTCTCCCTCAATTTTTAATTTGCGCTTGCTTTTTAATGCACATCCCGGTACCTGGTCATCTCTTCGGCCTCAATGGTTTTAATCATATTGGACATGATAATTTCCCGGGCGGCTTCTTCATGCATCACCGCATGCCAAGTGGATTCTTGGGCTTCTTTTATAATTTCCCCATATACCTTACGTGTTTGATCGGCGATCTTGTCCCAGTTATATATCTTTTGAAGATCCTCCAAAGCTTTTCCCTTAATTTGCCGGCAATGATCAGGGTGCTGCAACGCCCAGATGATATTATCGGCCAGCGAATTTACATTGTCACAATACGCCTTTAAGCCATTTTCACCATGGCGGATAATTTCGTTGAGCCCGCCGGCATCGGTGGTGATTACCGGAGTTTCGGCAGCCATTCCTTCCAGCGCCACAATGCCGAATGGTTCATAAAGGCTCGGAAAAACAGCTATTGAAGCCGCTTTATATAAAGCATTCCGCGTATTGTCATCGATATAACCGGTAAAATAAATCCGGTGGAATATTCCCAATTGATAAGCCCGGTGTTTCAATTCATCCAAATACGGTCCTTTACCGGCTATAACCAACTTCGTTTTCGCTTCGACCCCCAACACTCTGGAGAAGGCATCCAACAGTACTCCCAAGCCCTTTTCCCTTACAATCCGGCCGACATAAAAGAGGAGCTTTTCATCGGGAGCGCAAAAACGGCTGCGAATTTTCGCCGGATCCAACGTTGTTTGGGTAAATTCCTCCGGATAGACACCGTTGGGAATTACCCGGATCTTATCGCCCGGCATTTGAAAAACCCGCTGGAGTTCGGATTCCATATAATGGCTGCAGCAAATAACCCGCCAAGATTCGTAACCCAACCACCATTCGACATTGCTGATGTATCTTTGAAGATCATTATGCAGCCCGTTGTTTCGGCCGTATTCAGTGGCGTGAATAGTTGATATTAACGGTATCCGCCAGGAATGTTTCAGGTTTTTACCGGCGAAACCCGATAACCAATCATGGGCGTGGATTAAATCAAAGGTCGCTCCTAGCAGCGCCAAGCGGTTGGCCATCTCTACCATATTCAAGTTCAATTGCAGCACCCAGGTTAAAAAATCAGGCGTGGATGGGTTATTCATTACCACCCGGTATACCTTCACCCCGTTGAGAGTTTCGTAATCGGCGGCTCCCTGTACCCCGCAAGTGATTACCGAGACCTCGACTCCCTTTTTTACCAGGGCCAGACTAAGATCATGCACATGCCGGGCGATTCCCCCGACGATCTTAGGGGGAAACTCCCAACTCAACATCAATACCCGCATTCAATCACCTCATAAATTTTTGAAACCCCTAAAAGGCTTATTCGGGACCTATTCCCGGTTAAATCACGTGGGCCGTTTGGTATAAAATAGTTTAACCCGCCAACTCTTTCAATATAACTGCTTTTTTCCGCTGTTTCCCTATTTTGTAATTTCCCTGGACGGAAGGTAGTTCGGCGGTAGCCGGATCTGACCACGGATGGTCAACTCCAGGCGAAGGCAGGACGCCGAAAGCCGGATCTGACCACGGATGGTCAACTCCAGGCGAAGGCAGGACGCCGAAAGCCGGATGCGGTAGGCCGAACTTCCTCGGTCTAGCCTAAGTATGATCCCATCAAAAAAGGAACCTCGCGGTTCCTTATTGATTTGCCCTGTATTACACCTTTCGGCCCTAGGGGGCGCGGAGGAGTGGGTGACATCCCCTGTCGGCATTCGATCAGCGGGCTAAAAAACAAATGGATTCCCCATAAACCCCTATAAACATAATAAAACTAGGCTTCCAAATTGGTGATCGGCTCCCCGGCCACATTGAACCGGAAATGCCCCGGTTCGATAATCCCGGCGTTGACCGGTCCAACCGGAATTTCATATACCCGGGTTCCTTGAACCTTGGTGAACACCGTTTCCTTCACCGTCAATGGCGGTTTTTTCCGGGGATCGGCGTCCTTCCGGAGCGGGAAAACACCGGCCGGCCAATTATTATGAAAGATCAATCCGCGGGGATCGGGATATCCTTTAAGAATAAACAAGACGGCATTCCGGCAATGGCGAACAGGCCGGGCAGGAGGGCGAGACCCGTTAATAGCATAGCTTTGACAACCCGGCGACCAAGGAGTGAAATCAAACTCTCCATTTGTTCAGGAAACATTTGCCGTTTTCAGTTTTTGACCTTTGGCTCTGGCTTGTACTACTTTATTCC
>JBLNCU010000131.1:0-16926 GCA_050260935.1 Bacillota bacterium | reverse complement strand
TTAACGGGCTTCCCGGCACCAAGGAAAACCGACCTTCTTCGTCCGGTAATGAATGATTCGATAGAAACTTATTTTCATCCTTTCGATTGCCCCAGCAATGCTGGGGTGGGGGACTATTTAGGATTAAAAATCCAGTTATCAGGTATTTTCAATTTTTAAGGTTAAACTAAACGATATCTCAGATTACACCATTACAACAAAACCATCATCTTATTTTACCGGAGCCATTCTTTTGCACTAGCCGCATCATGGGGTGATGAATCAATTAAGACCGGGATTTTGGAGCCCAGCACTTCCTGTTGAAAATCGAGCTGATTATAATTAATCACCTAAACTCACCTTCCTTTAAATAATCCGCTATTTTCGGGAGCCGGTTAAACGAGGCGAATTGAATAAAGGGAATGTTGATAAACTGGAATCCAATTATTCACTATAACAAGAACAGCCCATTTCTGGACTGTTCCCTTAGACTGCTAATAACTATTCTAATCTAAACGGCAACTTTCGCATTAGAAGCCTACCACTTTTTTTCGGTCATAAAGTTAAAGCGTGCGGACTATTTGGCGGATTACCAACAACCGCCGCCACTCTAGCAGCCGCCGCAGCCGATGACCAACAGCACGTAAATTAAGAACATCAGCCGGCCTTTATTGAAAAAAGCGCCGATACCGTAGGATTATCAGCCATCTTCCCCTTCTTTGGCTTTTTTTAGGCCTCCATCGGGCTTGCTAAACCATTATAGAAATATGATCTTTGAAACCTTCAGTAAGGACCCTAAGGAGATTTTGGAAGTCACTTGTAATAAGGGCCAAAAACTTCTTCCATTTTCAGCCTTGTCATCCTGCCAAATTCTGAAAATCCCGGTCAGCACTCCGAATGCCCACACGATATACACTTGGCGCACCCTTCCACAAACCCGAAAGTATGCATCCCGCAGACCGGGCAGAGATTGTACCGTATCTTACCGCTCTTGGTATTTTTCCTATTCTTACCGCTATTCCCGTGCTCTTCTTCGTGTCGCTCATTTAAAACCGGCGCCGATTCGGTGGCGGCCAGACTTAGTTCCAATTGGGGCAGGTCCGGTTTGGTCTCGGCTTCCGCCATTTTGGCGATGTATTCATTCAAAAACTGACCGATGGCATCGGGCACCGAACGGACCCGGTTGGGACCAAACCCCACGAACCGGCTGCCGCCGATCCCGGCGAGTTCGTCGGCTACCGCCTCCGGATCGATGCCGCAACGAAACGCCAACGAAATCAGGCGGGCGATGGCTTCGGTAAATGCAGAGATATCGCTGCCGGCCTTGCCGATCTGGGCAAACAACTCGAAAGGATGGTTCTCGTGGAAATTAAGAGTCAGGTAAAGGTTGCCCTCGGGAGTGAGCCTGGCGTCGGTTACGCCGGTCAACCGCTTGGGGCGTTTAATCGGGAGTATTTTCCCCCACTCTCCGCAGGAAAGCCGGAACTCTCCGGGGGCGACCGCCGTTAAGGAACCGGTTTCCGGACTTTGGGCGACCCCTTTCTGCATCGGCTGGTTGTCCAGACTGCCGTCGCGGTAAACAGTCAACCCTTTACAACCGAGTTTGAATGCCAGCCGGTAGGCCTCGGCCACTTGGTCGGGAGTGGCGTCGGAGGGAAAATTGATGGTTTTGGAGACTGCATTGTCGGTATACTTTTGAAAAGCCGCCTGCATCCGGATATGCCACTCAGGCTCAATTTCATGGGCGGTAACCAGAATCCGCCGCCAATCCTCCGGTATCTCTTCTAGATCGTGGACATTGCCAGCTTCGGCGATTTTGTGCATCAGTTCGGTACTATAAAAGCCTTCCTCCTTAGCAATCTCCTCAAAGGTATGGTTGACCTCAATCAAGCGGTCATTGTCCATAATCTGCCTGGTAAAGGCCAGACTAAACAACGGCTCAATCCCACCGCTGGTGTCACAGATGATGCTGATGGTGCCGGTAGGCGCAATGGTAGTAGTGGTGGCGTTCCGGAGTTTTAAGCCGTTTTTGCAATCATAGACGCTTCCTTTAAAATTTGGGAATGTTCCGCGAGTCTTGGCCATCTCCACCGAGGCTTTCTTGGACTCAGCATCAATAAACTGCATGACTTTTTCTGCCAACTTGATGGCTTCCTCGGATTGATAAGAGATTTTGAGTTTGAGCAACAAATCCGCCCAACCCATTACCCCCAATCCGATCTTCCGGTTGGACTTGGTCATTTTCTCAATCTGAGGGATGGGGAAACGGTTAACTTCAATCACATCATCCAAAAACCGTACCGCCAGCCTGGTAACCCGGCCCAATTCATCCCAGTCAATCTCATACCGGCCTTCTTGATCCTTGCGGACCATTAAGGACAGATTCAATGAACCCAAATTACAAGATTCATAGGGTAACAAAGGTTGTTCACCGCAGGGATTGGTGCTTTCAATCGCACCGACTTGCGGTGTTGGATTGGCCTCATTCACCCGGTCGATAAAGATAACACCCGGTTCTCCACCGGCCCAGGCCGACAAGACGATCTTCTCAAAAACCTCCCGGGCCGGTAACTTCCCCACCGGCTGCTTTGTCCGGGGGTTGATTAGAAAATAATTCTCGTTTTTCTCCAAGGCTTGCATAAAGGCATCGGTGATAGCCACCGACAAATTAAAATTGGCGATCTCGCCCTTAATTTTTTTGGCATCAATAAACTCTAAAATATCAGGATGGTCCACCCGCAGGATGCCCATATTGGCGCCTCTCCGGGTTCCCCCCTGTTTTACAGCCTCGGTACTGGTGTTATATACTTTTAAAAATGAAAGGGGGCCGCTAGCTACTCCGCCGGTGCTTCCCACTTGGTCGTTTTTGGGCCGGAGCCGGGAAAAACTGAACCCGGTCCCGCCGCCGCTTTTATGGATCAGAGCCGCAATCTTCAAGGATTCAAAGATGCTCTCCATCGAATCCTCAATCGGAAGCACGAAACAGGCCGAAAGCTGCCCGATCTCCCGGCCGGCATTCATTAATGTCGGCGAATTGGGCATAAACTTCTTGGCGTCCATTATTTCAAAGAAAGATTCGGCCGCCGAATCGACCTCGGAATCGGGGACATTAAAAGCCGTTTTCTCAATCGCGGCAATGTGTTTGGCTACTCTTTGCAGCATCTCCTCCGGGGTTTCCACCGGCTTGCCGTCTTCCTTCCGAAGATAGCGCCGCTCCAACACAGCTTTCGCGTTTAAGGATAATTCCACCTACGATCCCTCCATCAATCCATCATCAGACACTACATATTGTTACTATTAATATTTTATTATACTATATATTGTTTGTCCACTTGAAAATGGGCATATATTGG
This sequence comes from Bacillota bacterium, assembly GCA_050260935.1. Taxonomy (GTDB): domain Bacteria; phylum Bacillota; class UBA4882; order UBA8346; family UBA8346; genus UBA8346. The sequence goes on along the minus strand of JBLNCU010000131.1, from coordinate 13,594 downwards.
CAAATTTTTCGGGCCATGGAGACATAGAAACACAGAGACGCAAAAATACTCAAGAAAGAAATTTAATCATTAAAAAAGCGAGGACCGAAGTCCCCGCTTTTATCATATTATCTATACTCGATCGCTTTGAACGGACATTTCTGCATACAAACACCGCATTTGATACACTTCTCATGGTCGATGCTGTATGGTTTTTTCGGCTCCCCGGAGATAGCCGAGACCGGACAGTTCTTGGCACACAACGAGCAGCCGCGACAGAGATCGGGTTTGATTTTATAGGCCAGTAAGGACTTGCAAACCCCGGCCGGGCATCTCTTTTCGTAGATATGGGCCTCGTACTCGTCACGGAAGTATTTCAGCGTCGACAGGACCGGGTTGGGAGCAGTCTGCCCCAAACCGCAAAGAGCGGTGTTCTTGATATGTTTGGCCAATGTCTCTAAAGTCTCCAGGTCGCTTGGAACCCCTTTACCTTCGGTAATCCGGGTTAAAATCTCCAGCATCCGTTTGGTGCCTATCCGGCAAGGAGTACATTTACCGCAGGATTCATCCTGGGTGAAATCCAGGAAATACCTGGCCACATCGACCATACAAGTATCTTCATCCATAACAATCAAACCGCCGGAACCCATCATAGCGCCTACTCCAACCAGGGATTCATAGTCCATAGGCAAATCAAGGTGGTCGGCAGTTAAACAGCCGCCGGAAGGACCGCCGGTCTGGGCCGCTTTAAACTTCTTGCCGTTGGGAATGCCTCCGCCCAAATCAAAGATGATATCACGGAGTTTGGTCCCCATCGGGACTTCCACCAAGCCGGTGTTGTTGATCTTCCCGGCCATTGCAAAAACCTTGGTTCCTTTACTCTTTTCAGTCCCGATACTGGCAAACCATTCGGCGCCTTTTAAAATAATCGGCGCAATATTGGCGTAAGTTTCCACGTTATTGATCAGGGTAGGCTTGCTCCAAACACCCTTGGATGCGGGGAAAGGCGGTTTCGGATTGGGTTCGCCGCGCTTACCCTCAATGGAAGCGATTAGAGCCGTTTCCTCGCCGCAAACAAAAGCGCCCGCGCCGACCCGGATCTCCACATCAAAATCGAAACCGGTGCCGAAGATGTTCTTGCCAAGCACTCCAAATTCCCGGGCTTTGGTAATCGCATGGCCCAGCCTCTCGACCGCCAGCGGATATTCAGCCCGGACATAAACATAACCCTGATTGGAACCGATAGTATAACCGGCGATAGCCATCGCTTCAATCACCGAGTGCGGATCGCCCTCCAAAACGCTACGGTCCATAAATGCGCCGGGATCGCCTTCATCGGCGTTACAGACGACATATTTTTGGTCCCCGGGAGCCTTCAAAGTAAATTCCCATTTTAAACCGGTCGGGAATCCCGCCCCGCCCCGGCCCCGCAAACCGGAACGTTTAATGATATCGACGACATTCTCCGGTTTATACTCGGTCAATACTTTCCCGAGCGCCGCATAGCCATCCCGGGCAATGTACTCCTCAATTACTTCGGGGTCGATAATTCCGACGTTCCGCAAAGCAATTCTCTTTTGCTGATTGAAAAAGGGAATATCGTCATAATTGACAATCGTTTTATTGGTGCCGTTCTCACGATGGAGCAGTTTCTCCACCGGCCTCCCTTTCAGCAGGTGCTCGGAAACTATCAATTTTACGTCTTCCGGTTTAACCTTCTGGTAGAAAACCCCTTCCGGGTAAACCACAATCACTGGACCCAAGTCGCAACTCCCGATACAGCCGGTCTCAACTACCCTAATCTCTTTATCGAGACGGTGGTTTTGGAGTTCGGCCAGTAAAGTCCGTTCAACTTCCTTGCATCCGGATGAGATGCAACCGGCTCCGGCACAAACCAGTACATGCGCCCGATATAATTTCATAATTAGCCCCCCAATTTTCACATCTAGCTTCTATTTTCCTGTAATTTACTTATTGCCTTTGAAAGATATTCCCGTATTTCCACGGCCACCACCGGCGATTCCAGTACGGAACGGGAAATGTAACGTGACAACTCCCTGGTGTCGAAGACAAATACATTTTCTTCAAAGCGGTGACGGTAACAAAAGTCAACCGCCGGATTGCCGATGACTAAAGATAATATTGTATCAGGCATATTGCCCAGCGGAGCCCGGTCGATGTCATCATATTTAAAAGTGGCCACCACGGCCGTTCCGGACCCGGGCTGCGATTGAATTGAAAAATCTCCTCCACTGCGCTCAGCGGCGGCTTTGAACAATGACAACCCCAAACCGACTTTCCGGGATGTGCGGGTGGTATAAAAGGGATCAATTACCTTCCGGATCTTGTCAGGGGCAATCCCTTTTCCGTTATCGCCAATCTCAATCCTTAAAAAATTTGACAGCGGCGATTCGTAAATATTAATATTAACTATGGATGCTTCCGCCGTTAATGAATTCTGAACGACATCCAGGATATGCAGCGATAATTCTCTCATTTTAAAAACACTTGTTCATTTTTTCACAAATCCAGCCAAGTTTGTATAATAATTCACAATTAAGGGCCTTAATTTTGGTTATTATGCCGGTATTTATTCAAAATATCGGGAATCTTCTCCGGAGTCAACCGGCCGTAAACATCGTCGCCGATGGTAATAACCGGGGCCAGTCCACAAGCGCCCAAACAACGGGTTACGGTTAAAGAAAACAACCCGTCATCGGTGGTATCATCAATACCTACGCCCAACTCATTTTGAATTGTTTGCAGGATACCGGCGGCGCCTTTAACATAACAGGCAGTGCCCATACATACTCCGATGGTGTGCTTTCCACGGGGTTTAGTGGAAAACAGCGAATAGAATGTAATAACTCCGTAAACCTCGGATAAAGGAATACCCAGCCCTTCGGCTACCAAAACCTGAACATCTTCAGGTAAATACCCGAAAAGTTGCTGCGCTTGATGGAGTACCGGAATCAAAGCCCCCGGTCTCCCTTTGTTGGCGGCGATAACCTTTTCAAGTTGTTGGTAACGCGGGTCCGATTCATTGGAACATTTGCAAGAACAAGATGCGCAATCCTCGACCATGTCTTATCCCCCTAGCATTTAATAGCGTTGTTGCTAACCCAACACTTACTTCCCTAAATTTGAAAACCCATCTAATATGAGCTATCAACTGTAGACTGACAAAGTCACCAAGGTCTTTGTGAAAAAAAGCGCAATTAAAACCATAAATATATTCGCTGAATTTCGGAGACGCTTAATTCCCCATATCACTGCGCTAAAAGCCCAATTTATTGAAGCAGTACAATCTCCAATGCAAAAAGGCAGTTACACTTCAAAAATAAATCCATTTTTAAAGATATCATTATTTAGCTTATTTGGCAAGCTAGGAAAGCATTTGCAACAACATTTTAATAAAATTGAAACATTTCCTTGGCAAGCGCTTCCCAGGATAGTTCCGGTAAATAAAAACCGGTCCGTCCGCGACCGATCTCGGACAGACAATGAGCGTCCGAGGATTGGATTATTTGGAAGCCGTTAAACTCCGGATATGTTTCCTTTAATTGTCTTTCAGTGTAATGAGGTGAGATTTCGACTATTCTTTGGCGGTAAGAATCCGGCAGGAATCCCAGGTTGCTGAGTACGGAAAAACTGGGGCGATCGATGTGGGCGGGGAACAAAAAACCATTATAGCGGGGGATTGTTTGACAGACTTCTTCGAAACTTAAATCAGTGGAAACCAGTAACAAATCGGGTTCCTCGCCACAGATCCGGTCGGACCCATCAAATATCAATTGTTTACCAAAGTAATTTCTTTGGTTTACTTTGATTATCCGGTGTCTAGTGATAAGATCATGCCAACCAAGAGCGGCGGTCAGACTCCCGAATAAACAAACCAGGTGCGCCTCTTCCCTGGTTTGCAACTCCATTCCGGGAATGATGAGGAAATCTTTAGTATTATAGCCGATAATAGCCGGACAATTCAAAGCGGAGTTGTGATCGGTTAGAGCGATAATCGACAAACCCTCTTTTTGAGCCTGTCTGACTATGGCCATAGGAGTCATCGAATCATCGGAACAAGGCGATAATGCGCTGTGGATATGGAGATCGGCCCAATAGAGATTGGCTTTTCGGTTCATTCTAAAAACCCGCTTTAGAAAGGATCCTAATCGCCTCAAAGGTATGATAAGCGGTGGCCATAAGGAGAATTCCTTCACTTTTAGCCTTGGCAACGGTGGCCGGCTCGGGTCGATGCCCTCCGGTAATTATTACGGCGCCCAGATTAATCAATAAAGCGACCGCCACAATGTTCGGATGGGTCTGGATCGTCAGCCAGAGTTGACCTTCTTTGGCATTGGCCATTACTTCGCTTAACAAATCACCGGCATAACCCGTTTGAACCTCTTTGGGAAGATGTTGGGCTCCGGCATAAATCTCCGCCTTTAAAATACCGGTTATATCTTGAAAAGTCATTCTTTTCCTCCCTGTTTGGCATTGCTGATACCCATAGCGGGGGGAAGCCGTTGGGAAAGTTTTAATAAATCCTGCGCCAATTTTGATACTTCCTCCCTCAGTTTAAATACGCAGTCCAAAGTTTGGGCCTTCCCCTGCACTATATCCTCTGCTAAGGCCCTGCAGTTAGGCGATCCGCAGGAACCGCAATCCAGACCGGGCAATAACCTGGCCACCTCCTCAATCTGTTCGATCTTCTGAATGGCCTGGGCTACATTCCGGTCCAGCGGCAGGATGGGTTTGGGGGTAACTTGATAATCCCAATTGAAAAAACCCTGAAAGTAGTATTGGGCCGCCTCTTCAATAAGCTCATGGGATAAGGGCGGGAAATTCTCCCCTTCCACCAGCCTTTGAATTTTCATCCTGGCGGTAAAAGGGTTTTCGACGGTTAAGGCTCCGCCGATACAGCCCCCGGTGCAAGCCTGGGCCTCGATAAAATCGACCTCGGTAAGTTTATCCATTTCCACCTCCTCTAAAACATTGACCACATTATGGATACCGTCCACCGATAATTGATTGTCGATCCCGACCGCCTTTATCTCTCCCCCGGCTCTCGACCAGGAAACGCCGGTTTTACTTAATCTAGGGGTCACCTTTTGGGCTTTGCCGCTTAAAATAATGCTTTGCAGTCCGCCGAAGATCTGACTGATCGGGATGGCTCCGTTGATAATACCGTCTTCAATACCATGGCCCCCTTTGATCACTGTAATCTTGGCCGGGCATGGAGTAATAAAGAATACGCCGATCTCCGGCGAGGATATGCCATCCTCTTTAACCGCTTCCTTCCTGGCCAGCTTGGCTGCTGTAACCATTGGGGCTTCGATGGGCGCCAGATTAGCGATTAGAGCCGGAAACCGGACCTGAATCAGCTTAACAACAGCGGGGCAGGCTGAAGAGATCAGCGGTTTCCTTGCCCGGGAAGATTTTAAATACTCCCGGAGGGCTACAGTGGTAAAGTCGGCGCCATATCCCGCCTCGGCCACCCGGTGGAACCCCAGTTGCAAAAAAGCGCCCAGGATTTGAGCAGGCGGTATTTCTTTTTTAAACTGGCCTAATAAAGCCGGGGCTAATAAGGCGATCCGGTATTTGTAGGCTGAGATCAGCTCAAGACTATCTCCCACCGCCTGTTTGGCATGGTTTTCACAGTTTCGGATGCATTCACCACAGTCAATACACCGTTCGGCGTCAATATTGGCTTTGCCGTCACGGACCCGAATGGCTTCGGTTGGACAACGTTTGATACAATTGGTGCATCCTTTGCATTTCTCGCTGACTAGTGACACGGAATGAAAACGCGGCTCCACTAGCGGATACCCCCTTTATAGTATCATGTTGTGTATTGTGGATTTTAGATGGATGGTTTATTTAACATGCTGCTAAAGATGAAAACTCATCTCCACAGTGGTTCCTTTAGCGATTTCACTGTTAATTACCAGGTCGTCGGAGCAGCGTTTCATGTTCGGCAGCCCCATTCCGGCCCCAAATCCCATTTGACGGGCCTCTTCCGGGGCGGTCGAATAGCCTTCCCGCATCGCCAGCTCAATATCGGCAATGCCCGGCCCGCTATCGGCGGCCATTACTTTAACAGTTTCTTGATCGATGTAAAAATACAATTCCCCCTCATAAGCGTGAATGATAATATTTAATTCAGCCTCGTAAGCGGCAATAGCGATTCTCCGGATCTTTTCAGAGTCGATTCCCAATTGGACCAGTATTTTCTTGATCTTACTGGCCGCTTCCCCGGCAGTAGCATAGTCGCCGCCTTTTACTTTAAAACTCCGTTCAAGCTTAAGGGATGGCTCTGTCAAATTGTTCACCGCCTATTTTAATCTGGCAACCCTTCAGACCAGCCGCGTATAATAGCCCGCAGGCTTCAAAAAGCGGATAATCCGTTGATAAAAGCGGCAAACGTTTTTCACCGGCCAGAGAGATTACATTGGCCGGCGGTTTTTTCCCTTTAACAAAAACCACCCCCACCAATCCGATAATCTCGGCGGCCCGTATTACATGATCATTAGTCAATCCGGTCAGTAAAAGGGGTTTCTCTTTTGGAAAAGCTAGTACATCGCTGATTAAGTCGGAGCCGCAAGCCGAAAGAACCTTGGTGTTTTTCAACCATTCCGCTCCAACTAGTGTTTCAGCCCGTAAAATTTTTTTGACGGTAAGCAAGTCCAAACCGGGGAACCCCCTTCAAAAAACGAAAGGCCTAAAAAAGGCCTATATTTTTTGGTTTATTTTATTTATACGACAAATCGGGAATATCTCCTTTTTTTAAAGCTTATAGCCAGTCTAAATATTTTAGTTTTGATCGACCGTAACCTTATAACCTTTGGTCATTAACTCATTTTTCAGCCGTTCAGCGTTGCTTTGGGTGGCAAAGGCCCCCACTTGAACCGCAAACGGCGGTTTGTTAGCTACATAAACAGGATAACCCAATGAATGCAGCTGTTGGGAGGCAGCCAAAGCCTCGTTTTGACTTGCATAAGGCCCTACCCTTACCTTGTACTTCACCACGGCTACGGGTTTTACTCCCGTTTCGGCCGGTCGCTGTGATGCCAAGTCGGCTGGTTTTTTTGTTGTTGTTTGATTAAGCGGTGTTTGAGTCAACGTCTCATCGATTATTTTAACGTTTTCAGTTGTGGAGCTGGTCTTGTCAGACGGCAGATCAACCGTCTGTAGTGTGTTATCGGAGCCAACCGGTGTTCCGGGCTGGTCTTTTACCCAACCTTCAAAAAGAAGACCGAAGACAACCCCTAAAGAAATCGCCAGGAAAGAAAAGAAGACCAGACCGGCGGTCTTTGATAAAAGATTGGAGAGCGACTTAGCCCCCTTGCTTTTTTGTTCCATAAAAACACCCCCTCAAAAGTTATGGACAATTTTATCTCAATAAAGGATACTACCGAAAACCAAAAATATTCCAGGAAAACGGTAAAACCTTAAAAACCTTCCAACAACCTTTTCGGCATTTTGTCATAAATTTTAAATAGCCCACCACGTATTCGAAAACCCCCTATTTTACTTTGATAATTCGCTGGGTTGGTGAATTATTCCTGTATTTCAGGTCCCATTTATTTTGCCATATTTTGTTAAAACTACAAACACAGATTTCCCAAGATTACTATGATTAATACAGGTTCGATATTTAAGCTGCTATGAAAAGAGCTTTATAAGGCCGTATAAAAAACCGGCCGCATTGACCGGTTATAGACACAGAGAAGGAGCACGCAGTACAACGAATAGAGTTCGTGGATCAATCATTATTGATAACTGCAAATTTTTTAATACTGATTAGCTAAAATAAGCCACTCCGGCTGCAAAGATCTTCTGATCCTTTTCCCCGGTAATATTTTTGGCCACATTGGTTCCAATCCGCTCCGAGTGACCCATTTTACCGAATATACGGCCGTCGGGGCTAGTAATGCCTTCAATGGCGTCAATCGAGCCATTGGGGTTAAAACGAATCTCGGAACTGGGATTGCCTTCAAAATCAACGTATTGGGTGGCAATTTGCCCCCGCTTGGCCAGGGCCATCAGCGTCTCCCGCCCGGCGACAAACCGGCCTTCTCCATGAGAAACGGCTATTGTGTGAATATCGCCGAGGGAAACATTGGCCAGCCACGGTGATAGATTTGAAACCACCTTGGTCCGGACCATGGTGGAAACATGGCGGCCGATGGTGTTAAAGGTCAAGGTGGGAAACCCAGCCTCAATCTCCCGGATTTCCCCGAAAGGAACCAGTCCAAGTTTGATCAAGGCTTGAAAACCGTTGCAGATCCCCAGCATTAGACCATCCCGGTTTTTCAAAAATTCCATGACTGCCTCTTGAATAAAAGGATTGCGGAAAACAGCAGCGATGAACTTCCCGGAACCTTCCGGCTCGTCTCCGGCGCTGAATCCCCCAGGCAGCACAATGATTTGGGAATTGCGGATCGTTTTAACCATCGAATCAACGGAACTTTCGATGTCCGCGGCTGTTAAATTCCGAAAAATCAGTGTCTGGACGTCGCCACCCGCCTGAGTGAAGGCTTTAGCCGTGTCATATTCACAGTTGGTGCCGGGAAAAACCGGTATTAAAATCCGGGGTCTGGCCAATTTCACTTGTGGTTTGGGCGGTTTTTGAGAATTAAACCAGTACTGACGCGGTTTATCGTCAATAGTTTGGGCTTTGGTCGGGAAAATGGATTCCAACGGCTCCTCCCACTTGGCTAAGGCTTCATCCAAACTGATTTTAATACTGTTGGCGGTAATAACCGCCTCTTGTTCAGTAATACCAAGAAATTGGCAGGGTAAATCCGAAAATAGCAGTCCTAAATCTTCTTTTTCCGGAATCTCCAGGATGATTGAACCGTAATCCGGAAGAAATAGCCGCTGGGGTTGAAACTCCCCGGTAAAGGTAAAGCCAATCCGGTTGCCAAAACACATTTTCGTAATAGCTACGGCTACTCCGCCGGCAGGCACCGAATGAGCGGCCAAGACTTTCCCCTCGGTTATCAACTGATGAATCCGGGTATAATTTTTGGTCATTTGCACAAAGTCAGGCAACTCATCAGTACTCCGCGGTATTGAGAGCATAACTACCCGGCTGCCGCTTTTTTTAAATTCGGGAGAAATTACCCGGTTGACATCGACGGTAGTCACGGCGAAGGCAACCAAGGTCGGCGGTACGGTCAAATCCTTAAATGTCCCCGACATACTGTCCTTGCCGCCTATAGCCGGCAGCCCCAAATTTAACTGAGTGTAATAAGCGCCTAAAAGCGCGGCGAAAGGCTTCCCCCAGGCTTTACTATTTGATCCAGGTTTTTCAAAATACTCTTGGAGCGAAAGGCGGATTTTCCGGTAATCGCCCCCAGAGGCTACAATCTTGGCCACCGCCTCCACGATAGCAAAGACCGCTCCGTGAAATGGACTCCACTTTGCGAGCGCCGGGTTGTAACCGAAGGACATCAAGGTTCCGGTGCTAGTGTCACCTTCAAGCAGCGGCAGTTTGGCCGCCATGCATTCGGCCGGTGTTAACTGGTAGGCGCCGCCAAATGGGAGCAAGACCGTACCAGCGCCGATAGTGCTGTCGAACCTTTCCACTAAACCTTTTTGGGAGCAATTATTTAAACATTGAAGATTGTTAAACCAGGCTCCGATTAAATCCTTCTTTTCCAGCCATTCCATTACCTCTTTTGACGGGGCTTTAAATATATCCCCGGCTTCGTCCGGAGCGGCTACGGTTACCCGGGTGTTTTGTTCCACCCCGTTGGTATTCAAAAAAGCCCGGCTTAAATCGACGATGGCTTTCCCGCGCCAAAACATCCGCAGCCGCGCTTCGGCGGTAACCTGCGCCACCGGAGTAGCCTCCAGGTTTTCGGCCTGCGCCGCCTGGATAAAGGCAGTAACATTTTGGGGAGCAACCAACACCGCCATCCGTTCCTGTGATTCGGAGATCGCCAGCTCCGTTCCGTCCAATCCCTCGTACTTCTTGGGTACCGCATCCAGGTTGATCTTCAAACCATCAGCCAGTTCGCCGATGGCCACCGCCACCCCGCCGGCCCCAAAGTCGTTGCATTTTTTAATCAGCCGGCTGACCGCCGGGTTCCGAAATAAGCGTTGAATTTTCCGTTCAATCAGCGGATTGCCTTTTTGAACCTCCGCGCCGCAAGTAGATAAAGATTCCTCGTTATGTTCCTTTGAGGAGCCGGTGGCGCCGCCGCAGCCGTCCCGTCCGGTCCGTCCGCCCAGCAAGATAATAACATCCCCCGGTTGCGGCTTTTCCCGGTACACGTTTTGGCGGGGAACCGCTCCGATGACCGCTCCGATCTCCATTCTTTTGGCGATAAAACCTTGATCGTAAACCTCGGCCACCTGGCCGGTGGCCAAGCCGATCTGGTTTCCGTAAGAGCTGAACCCGGCCGCGGCCCCCTGGGTAATCTTCCGCTGTGGTAATTTGCCAGGGATGGTCTCTTCGATTTTGGTCCGGGGATCGCCGCTGCCGGTAACCCTTAAGGCTTGATAAACATAGGATCTTCCGGAGAGCGGGTCCCGGATGGCCCCGCCCAGACAGGTAGCGGCCCCGCCGAATGGTTCGATCTCGGTGGGGTGATTATGAGTCTCATTCTTAAACATGACCAGCCATTCCTGACTCTCGCCGTTGACCTCGGCCTGGACCACAATACTACAAGCGTTAATCTCGTCCGATTGATCGAGATCACCTAAAAGGCCCTGCTCCCGGAGTTCCCTCATGGCTATTGTCGCCAAATCCATCAGGCAGATCTGCTTTCCATTTGGGCCGTAAAGCTTCTCCCTGGTCTCCAGATAGCTCCGGTAAGCATTCCGGGCCGGTTGATTATATAAGCCTTCTTCGATAGAGACCTCTTCAATATTGGTAAGAAAGGTGGTATGGCGGCAATGATCGGACCAGTAGGTATCCAACACCCGGATCTCGGTCAATGACGGAGCCCGTTTTTCCTGGTCGCGAAAGTAGTCCCGGCAGTATTCCAGATCGGCGACAGACATTGCCAGTCCCAGCTTCTGGTGTAAAGTCCGGATTTCTGCCGAGGAGTACTCCGGAAAACCCGTCAGTATTTCGATATCAGCCGGATAAGGCAAGTCCAAATCCAGGGTTTCCGGCTTGGCTAAGGAAGCCTCCCGGGAATCCAAGGGATTTAGACAATAACTTTTAATCTTTCGAAACTCGTCTTCCGGGATCTCCCCGGCGAATAAATATAATTTTGCCACTCTAACCAGCGGCCGCTCGTGCCGGATCAAGATTTGAACGCATTGAGCCGCGGAATCGGCCCGTTGGTCGTATTGTCCCGGTAAATACTCAACGGCAATCACTTTAAATCGAGGATCAATAGTCAACTCTTCCTCGTAAAGAAAATCCACCGGCATCTCCGCGAAGATCGTCTGCCGCGAACGCTGGTATTCGAGGTCGGAGATCCCTTCCAAATCATAGCGGTTAATGATCCGCACTTTACGGAGTCCGGCGATCCCCAAATTATATTTTAAATCATGGTACAGTCTCTCCGCTTCCACGTCAAAGCCGGGTCTTTTTTCGACAAAAATCCTTTTAACCTTACTCACATGAAAACCCCTCTTTAAATATTCTTTAGTATTTATTATAATGGGATTGAATTAATAAGTAAAATTAATATATTTAATGGAAGCTATTAGCTTACCTTATTAAATATCGGAAACCGGAGGCTTCAATGGAGATCAATTTTGAATTGTATAAAATTTTTTATCAAGCGGCCACCGCGAAAAGCTTTTCAGAAGCGGGCCGGAAGCTTTTTATTTCCCAATCCGCAGTCAGCCAGGCAATTAAGAATCTCGAAATAAAAATAGGAGCTCAACTCTTTCTCCGCCAAAACCGGAATTTACGGCTGACCCGCGAGGGTGAGTTGTTACTTACCCATATCGAACAGGCCTACAACTTTATTAAAGCCGCCGAAAACAAACTTGAAGAATTGCGAAGCCTGGAGACCGGCGAAATCAGGATTGGGGCCAGCGACACGGTTTGTAAATACTATCTTCTGCCCTATCTCGAAGAGTTCAGCCGCAACTACCCCAAGGTCAAAATCCAGTTCTTAAACCGCACTTCACCACAGATTATCGAAATTTTACACGGGGGCGGCCTTGACTTCGGAATTGTGACCCTGCCGGTCAACGCCGCCAATCTTGAGGTGACGGAGTTAACTACGGTTGAGGATATTTTGGTAGCTGCTCCTAAATACGCCTTTTTAAGCGGCCGGGAGATCCCTTTGGCGGAACTGGCTCATTACCCGTTGTTGCTGCTGGAAAAGAACAGTACCACCCGGCGCAATCTCGACCAGTTCTTGCGCCAACGGGATATTTCCATCTCGCCGGAGATGGAGTTGGAGAGCGTCCATTTATTGGTGGAGTTTGCCAGGATCGGGCTGGGAATCGCCCATGTTCTAAAAGAAAGCGTCCGAGAAGAGATGGCCAAAGGCGATTTAATCGTCATCCAAACCAGGGAAAAGCTGCCCCGGCGGAAGCTGGGATTGGTCACCAACCGGAATGTGCCGCTTTCACAGGCTGGAAAGAAGCTGGCTGAGCTGTTTACCCAGGATGCGCAGGGTTAGTCAGAAGTCGAAATCAGAAGCTGGAAAAAAATCGGGGGCTCGATGTTTAAGTGGTGTAATAATATGGTTTTCTAAAATTACGGTCGGCCCGGAAACATCCGGCCGGTGTTTCGGAATTACCCGGGCACTGCGTCAGGACTACTTTTTCGCCGAAGTTGTCTTTTCATTTTCAGCTTTCAGAAATCTCTTGAAACCTTTGGAATAAACGATCCCGCCGTTGTCCATCACCCACAGGGCCGCGACACCGTCAAGACCTTCAACAAACTTCTTGCCCGTTTCAAGGGGCATAATGAATACCGCCGTGGACAGCGCGTCGGCAAGGCCGGAGTCGCGGCATATTATAGTAACGTCCGTAAAATGTGACGCGGGCATCAGGGTACTTGGGTCGATGATATGGTTGTACCTTATTCCATTCACGGTGTAATACCGCTCATATGAGCCGCTGGACACTACGGAATATCCCGCTGATATTAGTACGCTGCACAGCTCGGTATTCTTGCTCTCCTTATCCGGGTTTTTTATCCCGATATTCCAAGGCTCCATCCCGTTTTTATCCGGCTTGCCGCCTATAGCCCGGACATTGCCGCCCACGCTAAGCAGAAGGGAAGAGACGCCTTGGTCTTCAAAATAACGGGCTGTCCGCTCGACGGCATAGCCTTTGGCTACCGCCCCTACGTCAAGACTCACCCTGGGATCTTTTAGGTATACCGTCGAGGCTTTCGTATCGATAATGACATCTTCGATGCCGGTATGCCTGGCGGCCTGCTCAAGCAGCTTCCGCGGAGGCACTTCGGCTTCGAGCGGGTCGGATATGCCTTTTTCCCTGTACTCATGCCATATAGCGAGCACCGAACCCAAAGCTATATTCGTCTTGCCGTCAGTCGCGTAATATTGCTTTTTGGCAAAAAGCAGCAGGGAGAGAAGCTCCCGGCCGACCTTTACCGGAGCTATACCGGCATTGTCGTTGATGGTTTTGACGTTATTGATACCCTTGTAATCATGATAGATATCGT
>JBLNCU010000130.1:0-25535 GCA_050260935.1 Bacillota bacterium | reverse complement strand
AGATAGGAGGCGAAAAGGATAAATAAAAAAAGTTCCCCAATGGTCAGGGCCATCAATTGAAAGATGTGCCGCCGTTTGCCATGGCCGATCTCATGGGCGATGATCGCGGCGATCTCTTCCCGGGAATAGTTATTGACTAAGGTATCAAAGAGGATAATGGTCTTACTCCGTCCAAAACCAGCGATCATCGCATTGGCATGGGTGGACTTGCTGCTTTCATCGGCCTGAAAAATCCCGCGTACTTTTAAACCGGATCTTTGAAACAAGCCAGCGATCTTTTCCCCTAAGTCTTGATCCTCAAGGGGGGTTAGCTTGTAAAACAGCGGGATTAATATTAAAGGGACCAGGTACATAAATAAGACTACTAAAACCAGAGCAATGCTCCAGCCTAAAAAGACGTAGCCCCACCGGAAGGAGAAGGGATCCGCCCAGATGCTGAAGATAATGCTTAAAATTACGATTGTGAGAACTGAGCCGATCGCCAGGGTCTTCAGTTCATCCTTAAACCAACCGGCAATAGAATATTTGTTAAAGCCAAAAGCGGCTTCGATCCGGAAATGATAGAAGAAGTTGAAAGGGAGATCAAGAATCCAGCCGCAGAAACCAAGAATTAGAAAGAAGGCCAGCCCCTTAAAGATAAAAGCGGCGGGTAAGGCGGCTATCCAGCCAGTGAATCCGGGATAAAGCGGGGAAAAGAAAAAAACCAACAACAGTAAACTATTGAAGAGGGAAAAAATCAGCCGGAACCGGATTTTGGCAATGTTGTAATCATTGATCCTGGCAATCTCTGGCGGAGTGACAAGGTTTTGCAAGGACCCGGGGATATTAGCGGCATTTTGCCGGATATGGCTCCAATTGAGGAGATCCAAACCGGTTTTGACGGCTATTTTAAATAAAAATAATCCTCCAAACAGAGTTCGAAACAAAACGGGGTTCATTTGCCAGCTCCTAATCAAGTGGTTTTAAAAATTTTTTGATCAGGTATGTATGGTTCACCTGCTCTTCGCAAATTCCTCTATAAATTTCCGGTTTTCGTAAAAAATATAACCGGGGGTGAAGGATAATGCCTTATGTGGCGTTCTTAGTTGTGTTGGTGATTGCCTTCTATACTGTAGTCTTCGCTTTGGAGATCCTCAAAACAAAAAATTATAGCGGTTTTCTGGCTATAATTTTTTTAACGTTGGCAATAATTGCCTTACCGTTCTATTATTTATTTTTAAGGGGCTGACCGAAAGGGCTCATAAAGGTTTTTGTTATTAGCGTATAGCCGGGGGATGGAACTGAACTCCCACCCGCCTGATGGCTACTTTCACCCCGATTTGAAACCGGGCGTCTTTAAATTTATCAGGCCAGTAATAGTCATGCCATTCCTTGGTAGTCAGGAATTTTTTCCGAACCTGAGTCCCGAATCCAAAAACGTCGGAGTCGTACTGTTGCTGGACTTTGGAAATTACCTTAGTGATCCGTTTTTTTAGGATCCGGGCGATATGTTTGGCTAGAACCAGCTCCAAATTTGGCTCCGTATAGTCGATGCCGCTTTGAATACTTACCAGATCCGCTTCCAATCTAAGGTCTACTTTAAAAAAGTGTTCGCCTTTTCGGGGTAGATATTTCACCTTGGCGGGCTTGGATCCCATTAACCTTATTACTACCTTATAGTCTTTCTTCCGGGGATCCGGTACGGTTAAAATCGCCTCCCGGAATTGGTTGGTTAACAACTGTAAAACCTGGCTCTCGTATAGATCTAAAGTTCCCGCCATCTTGTCGCGTTTAAAGACGGCGGTCCCCTCAATCCGGACATTTTCCGTTTTTGCCTCCGGTTTGGCCCCCTGTCCGGAAGGAGATCCTTGGCCGGGCTTGCCGGCCCCCGCTCCTACCCCTCCGGCAGCCTCTTCGGCGCCGGGTTCTTTCCGCTTATATTTTGCGAGGTACGGCGCGAAACTTTCTTGAGCATAAGCCTCATAAGCATTTAAAAAATCATGTAAGGTGACATAAGGGAACATCCCGGTTCTCCTGGACTCAATGGCCAGATCGATAAAATATTCCGAGGGGTTTTTCTCCAACCGGGGCTTAATGTTCATCACATCGGCAGCTTTTCCTTTGCAAATAAAAATGAGGTTAGTCCGGCGAATCTGCCGGAACCGGGCCAAATTATCGATCCATTTACGGAGCCCTTTTTTGGCCAAGTCCTCGCTGAAAATAATGGCCGAATTTTGCAGCAGTGTAATATCCCGGTTTACAGTAGTATTGATCAGATTAAAACCTTCATAGATGGTGGGGGAATCCATGGAAACAATAAAAGTACCGGTGTCACTCCCGCCGCCCCCGCCGCCGGCCGGGTTGCCGCTGTCCCCGCCGGCTATTTTGGGAGGGATCGCAATCATGAAGGTGATGGTGAGACCTTTTCCTCCTGGGCCCTTGTCTATACCCAGAACTTGCACCAGGGCCAGGCTTTCGACTTCCTGCCGGTCCCAGCAGCCGTTAAATAAAAACAAGCAGCCTAAAAGCAAAAGGCATGGAAATACTCTTACCAGGAAAAAGGGGGTCCGGATTTTGACGGTAAAAATTTTAACCATTGGCCTCACCTGCTCTTTTTTTAAAGATGATGGCAGCCAGCCATAGCAAAAACGGGATTCCGAAAGTAAGCCCCGAATAAATGGGGCTCATAATCATATCATGCAGATCGACTGCCTCGGTCATTGAGGATGGGAGCATGCTTAGAGTAAAAATGAGGACCGCCAGGGGGAAAACCAACGGCCGGTGTTCTTTGATATTAAAAGCCTGGGCGAAACTGATGACGGCCCCATAAAAGAGCCCACCCAACTGAATACCGGCGGTAAAAAACCAGAGAAAGACGAATATCGCCTCTACCCGCTGAATGAATTCGCCAAAGACAATTAATCTGGTTAGCTGAAAAACCGGGAAGATGAGCCGGTTGGCGGCGTTATAATTAAAGACCACCAGTACGGCAAATGTAATCACAGTGTTGATTGCGATTGCCAGTAATAGACTATAAAAACCCACTCCGAATCGTTTTTCCTTCTGCCGAATTAAAGGAGCGATAAAACCGAAGAGCAGGATCTCCGAAAAAAGAGAGAGATGGGTGACGGAACTAGCCAGGATAGGGCCGGGTCCATTCCCCAATAATGGATATAAAAATGACAAGTTCATTTGGGGTACGGCAAACAAAAGAATTATTAGCAAAGCAAAAAAAATAAAAGGCCCAAAAAACCAGGCGGTTCTGGTCAGAGTTTCAATACCCAATAAGGCGGAATAGATTAAAATTAATAGAAAAAAAAAGGTAATTACACTGATCGGGGTCCGAGGCAGGACCGCCAGGATGAAACTTTCGGCGAAATGGCGGAGTGACAAAGAGGCGAACGTCAAAGCAAATAAAAAAATTAACAGTCCCAAGAAGGTGCCAAATAGATTCCCGGTAATTTTTTTAGCGGCCACCACTATAGAATCATCGGGGAACCTTCGATTGATGGCGTATAAAAAATAAAACCCGCTTAAACTGAAAACTCCCGCCAAAACCACTATCATCCAACCGGCTGAAGTTCCCAGCAGGGCCATATCCCGGGGAAACGACAGGAATACTTTGGCGGACATCATGATGGTTAATAAGGTCAGCGTTTCCCGGTGGCCGATTTTATTTTCAACATTCATCCCTAATCATCTCCTTGCTCACCGGAGTCATCCCTTGGTTGATCCCAAGGACGGGCTATTTTCTTCTGGCGGATTAGATCCAGGGGCCGCAAATACACCGGTCGGTACGGCTGGTTAAATGAAGCCGGCCGTAAAATCACGTCCTTATTTTTGGGTTTATAGGGGGCGATGGGAGTCAAGAAAGGAACTCCGAAGCTGGTAAGAGTAGCGGCATGTAAAATCATTAGAAAAATTCCAAAGGCTATACCGAAGAAACCTAAAAAAGCCGCTAGAAATGTAAATCCAAACCTCAACAAACGGACGGTGAAGGAAGCATTGTAATTGGGTATCACAAATGAACTGATGGCGGTGATGGCAATGATGATAATCAAGATTGGGCTGACGATCGAGGCCGCCACCGCCGCCTGACCCAGGATCAAAGCGCCGACTATTCCGATGGTCGGCCCGATAACACTAGGGATACGGACTCCGGCTTCCCGGATTAGTTCAAAAGCGAATTCCATAAAGAGTAATTCGACAATGGCCGGAAAAGGAACTGTCTCCCGGGAAGAAGTAATCGCCAGGAGCAGGTCGGTCGGGATCATCTCCTGGTGATAATTGACGATGGCGATATAGATCGCCGGCAAAAGCAGGGCGATGATAATAGCGGCTACTCTTAGCAAACGCAGAAAGTTTCCGAACGGCCACCGTAGATAATAATCCTCAGCGGCATGCAGAAAGATTGTAAAGGTTGTGGGGATAACCAATGAATAGGGGCTGTTTTGCATGATGATTCCCACGTTGCCTTCACGCAGATAGGCCGCCAGGCGATCGGGTCGCTCGGTCGAGAGCATTTGCGGGATAAACGATCGCGGGTGATCTTCGATAAATTCTTCTAGAGTCCCGGTTTCCGGGATGAAGTCAACCCGCTGGGATATTGTTTGCAGACGGTATCTGACCTCGGCCACCAGTTTAGGATTGGCGATATCTTTGATATACATTAACCCGGCGATAGTCCGGCCCCGTTTGCTCAAGCGAAGGATCTCGGTGATCAGTCCCGGGTCTTTAATATACCGCCGGACACTGGCGGTATTGGCCCGGAAGGTTTCAGTAAATCCTTCCTGCGGGCCCCTTACCACATGTTCATTGCTGGGCCTATCAACCGCGCGGTGTTCCCATCCTTTGGTCTCGATGATCAATGATCCGGCGGAACCATCGATCAACAAAACGGTTGACCCGTCTAAAACTCCGTTTAAAACATCGGCCAGGGTTTTCCCTTTATCGATTTGGTGTTCGGGGACCAGCTTGTTATAGGCCAGCTCAATCGGGTCTTTATGGGGCGGCTCCCCGGAGTCCAAAATCATTAAAGGTTGGAGAATGGCAAAATTTTGAGTGTCACGGTCGGTGAGACCGTCAATATATATTATCAAAGCTTCTTTGTTTAATACCGGAATATGAAATTCCCGGATAATCACATCCATATTTTGGGGAAGCGAAAAAACCTCCTCCAAACGGGCCCGGTTTTTTGCCAGATCTTTACTCAGCTCCTCGTGGGGTTGATCCTCTTTATAAGGAGGGCGCTCCCAGGAGCGATCCCCCAAAGAAAACTGCTTGTCTTTTGAACCAAAAGTAAAGAGCCTTTTAAGTAACCCCGGAAATTTCATAACTTACCTCCAAAATTGGCATTTGTCAGTATTTACAGATTTAGTTCTTAATATTCCTTTCCCGTATAAAGTTAATTTCCCTTGCAGGATTGTTTGCAATGTACTATTTACCAAGCTGTGAAGTAAGATAACATCGAAGACCTAGAAGGAGAATCCGGATGAAAAAAATTAAAAGCAAGCGTTTGGAGCCGGGGGCCACCATAGCGGTGATAGCGCCGGCCAGCCCTGTTCATACCCAGAGCGATATCAATCAAGCGGTTTCATTATTAACCAACCGCGGTTACCAGGTCTTTACCGGCCAAACCGCCGTCCCGTTGGAAGGGGATCTCGCCGGCAACGATCTATTGAGACAATCCGATCTGGAAAGTTGCTGGCAAGACAGGTCAGTCCAGGCAATTTGGTGCTTGCGCGGGGGGTACGGCTGTTTACGACTGTTGCCGCGCCTTTGGTTCAATCTTTTTGCCAGGAAACCAAAGATTTTGATCGGGTTCAGCGATATCACAGCCCTAGAACTGGCTATCTGGTCGCAGGTTAATTTGGTTACTTTTCATGGCCCGGTTTTAAACGGTCTGGAAAGTGATTTTTCAATTATCCAAGCTTTCAGGATGCTGAATGCCGGGATGGACGATCCCTATCTGCCTTGGCCATTGGGGAAGATTCCCGATTTTTTTTATACCATTAAGCCGGGAAAAGTCAGGGGAATCTTGATTGGCGGGAACCTGGCCACTATTGCCTCCTTAATCGGCACTAGATTTTTACCCGATTGTGAGGGGGCAATACTGTTCATTGAGGAAGTCCATGAACCCGTTTACAGAATCGACCGGATGTTGACCCAACTTATTTTATCCGGGATTTTGGATAACGTGGCCGCTGTAATTGTCGGACGTTCGGTTCCCAGCGAGCGCCAGTCCGAAAACGACTTAATCGTTGCTTTTGCGGAGAGACTCGGCATTTTAAAATGTCCATCCGCTTATGGTTTCCCAATCGGACATCAACTTGAGCAATGGACGATTCCCCAAGGCGTCTGGGCGGAAGTTGATACCACCAACGGGCGGTTGGCTTTGCTGGAGAGCCCTTTTGAGACCGGTTAAACTTTAGCGACCATTTTTTCCTGTACTTAACACCGGCGTCAATTATTACAGGAGGTTTATTGGTGAAGATAAAGAGGATTCCCGTTTTTTTTCGCGAAATTAAATCTATGGTAAGTCCCATCCGGTTAGTTTGGAATTCAGGAGCCAGGTTTCAGGATTCAAAACAAGACCTCGTAAAATCGGCTTCGAAGGATTAACAAGCTCTTCTGGCTTCCGAATACTCGATTCCATCATTGAGCGGGAACCAAAATTCCGCTAAAGACGTTAATTCAGTTGATTGCCTAAAGGCAATTTGCGATGAAGTTTCCCGACAATTAACGGGCGAATCGCAAAGGCTTAAATAAGGAAGGAGCAAACGCTGTTGAAGAAAATTACCGCATGCTTTGTGGCAATGATAATGTTATTGGCGGTAACCATAACGGCTTGGGCCGCCGCCGATGGTTACCGGGGGAGCTTTCTCGGTTTATCCGGGACTAAGAGTCTAGTGGAAGGAAGTTATCAATTGACGGACAACCTTAAATTAGAGGGTGACTGGACCGATGACACCAAAGCGACGCGAGCGGATTTACGCTACCAGTTGGGTGACTGGTTCGGGATTAAAGTCGGCGCCCGTAACGATGGTAACTCTAACGAGACTAACGCTTATGGCGGTATTGATTTCTTCCTGCCTTTCGGCGTCAATAATTTGAAGTTGGCCGGTTTTTACAACCGTGATTATGAAGGCAAGGATTGGTCCAATTACGAGGCGGCACTGCGGATAGAGATGTATAAGGATCAATTTGTTTATGCCGGGGTTAGAGGGGACGGGGGAACCGGTTTTACGGCTTATGAATACAATCCCAAGAACGACCCGCTCTTCTTTATCAGGGGCGATTTTAACTGGCAATGGGGAAAATTCGGTATTAACCTGCAACCGCTTATCTACGCCACCGGCTATATTTTGGGGGATGTGAATTTTAAATACAGGATTAATGATCGGACCAATATCGTATTAAACGCTACCGACTATTATGATCGGGAGCATAAGTACAGGATAGGGCTTGAGTATAAGTTTTAATGCCAAAGTTTCTAAAAAGAGGGGGCTTTATTCATGCGGCGATTTGCCACCCCGGCGGTTATCCTGTTATTGATTTTGATTGGGGTTGGCGGTTTTTTCTTGGGCAGGCAGGGATGGGTAGGCTTGAAAACGGGAAATTCCATTAATAAAGCCCAACCAGATAAAACCGGGCAGATTCGAGATATAAAAAGCGGGGGGGAAAAGGTGGTCCTGTTCTTCCTTCGTTCGACCCCGACCGACTTTTATCTAAAACCAGTTCTTTGGCGGGTGAAAAATAACGGCGATAAACACCTGGAAGCGCTGAAGGCGCTTTTTGCCGGACCGTCCCCGGGATCCAACCTGCAACCGTTATTTCCCAAAGGCACTAAGGTGTTGGGGTTAAATATCAAGGATGGGGTGGCTTATCTAAATCTAAACTCGGAAGCCACCCGGCTCAATGTCGGAGCCTCCGGCGAGGCATTGGCGGTGGCTTCTATCGTCAACACCCTGACCAAGTTTCCCGATGTTTTCCGGGTAAAGATTCTGGTCGAAGGGAAGGAAGTGGAGTCGTTAGCCGGGCATTTTGACTTAACCGGACTGCTACGCTACGACGAACAGGTGATTGACCCTGATCTTTTCTAAGATAATTTATTCCGCCATAAAAAGCCCACCGGGCTTTTTTGTTTTTGCTGTTTTTATGAGGGTGGGATTAAATAGGGCAATACTATTATTGAAAAATTGGCGCTGGAGGTATCTATGGCCGGTAATTTAAAGGACCACGCCCGTATTTATAATTTCTTTTTAGATTTGGACCGGAGTCTGTTTTTGGAGAATGAATATAAAGAGCTGGCCGGGTATGACAATCCGCTGCCTATAGGCTACGGCCAAACGATATCCCAGCCGACTCTGGTATATCAGATGACTGTGCTGCTGGATTTAAATGAAGACAACCGGGTCTTGGAGATCGGAACCGGTTCGGGGTACCAAACCGTTTTTCTGGCTGAATTCGCCGCTCAAGTTTATACCATAGAAAGAATCGCGGCCTTGGCGCTCAAGGCCCAGGAACGTTTGTCAAAACTGGGTTACCAAAATGTTCATTTTAAAGTCGGAGACGGCAGCCGGGGTTGGATTGATTTTGCTCCATATGACCGGATCATTGTCACAGCTGGAGCCGGAAAATTACCGGAGTCTTTAACCGCCCAATTAAAACCCGGAGGGAGGATGGTAGTCCCGGTGGGGGCAAAAGGCTCCCAGGATCTGTTGCTGATCCGGAAGGATGAAACCGGTAAGATAACGCAGGAATCTATAGGGAAAGTGACTTTTGTGGAGCTCAAGGGGGAGTTCGGCTGGGAAGTCACCCCTGATGACTGAAATTGTAACGTGACGCCAAATAGACTAGTCATTTAAAAAGGTAACCGGATAAAGAATTTTCACCCCAAACGTATGAAAATTAAAGGGTTCTCATAAGCATTAAAGGGGGGTAGCTTATGAGAGTTTTTACTATAACTAAAGAGCAGTTATTCTTGGCGCTTTTGTTCTTTTTGGCTTCGATTTTAACCTTTACTTTCTATAATCCGAGTCGATTGGTCGATACCAAGGCCTATCAAATCAGAGAGGCCTTTCCCCCTTTGGTTTTTTTGCCAGGCTACCAACAAGGACCACCAGTTTACGCCAGCGCCGGGGTTTTGATTGAGTCAAAAAGCGGCGCGGTTCTTTTTGCCAAAAATCCCGATCTCCGAAGGGCTCCGGCCAGTACCACCAAAATGATGACCGCCATTGTAGCCCTGGAAAAGGGCAATCTAAACAAGATAGTTAAAGTCAGCCATTTAGCTGCCAACACACCGGGTTCATCCATTTGGCTCCGTGCCGGCGATAAACTCCCGCTAAAAGAGCTGCTTGAAGGAATGATGCTTCAATCAGGCAACGATGGCAGTATGGCGGTGGCGGAGGGCGTGGCCGGCGGTGTCGAACAGTTTGTAAGACTCATGAACATGAAGGCTAAAGAGATCGGCGCCCTAAATACTAATTTCCGCAATCCGCATGGGCTGAGGGCTCCATCCCATTATACAACCGCTTTGGACCTGGCCTTAATCGCCAGGTATGGGTTGGCCAATCCCCGGTTTGCCGCTCTGGTCAAGCAAAAAACCGCCATAATCAATTGGGTGGAGAAGCGGCGAAATTTGCTGGTCAATAATACCAACCGCTTGCTCTGGCATTTGGAGGGGGCCGACGGAGTCAAAACCGGCACTACCAGCGAGGCTGGATATTGTTTAGTGGCTTCAGCCACCAGGGACGGCCGGCAATTGATCGCCGTGGTCTTAAATTCCGGGGACCGTTGGGGGGATTGCGCCAGATTGTTGGAGTACGGGTTCAAGGAATTTGTGGCCATCAAAATCGCCACCCATCAAAGATCCGTCGCCAGTCTGCCGGTACGCGGCGGAAATTTCAGCTCAATTAATCTATATCCCCGTTCTGATCTGGTCGCCGTTGTCAGAAAGGGCGACCAGCATCTGGTTAAACCGCAGATAACCCTGTTAAGCGAATTTGGCGTCGCCCCCATAAGGCCCGGCCGGGTTTGGGGCAAAATAGGCTATCATTACCTTGCTAAACCGGTTGAAGGTGTCGATCTCATCAATCTTCAGGCGGTCCCCGCCAAGCGAAAGTGGTGGCCCTGGTGAAAAAAAACGCTCCGGGAGGGAGCGACGCCGTCCGCCCGGTGCTGGCCGTCAGCGCTACCTTTATTGGGACGGTAGTAGGGGCGGGGTTTGCCTCCGGTCAGGAAATCTATCAATTCTTCAGTAGACACGGCTCCTATGGCTTTTGGGGTCTGTTTTTAGCAGTTATTCTTCTGGGGTTTTCCGGAGTCAAGGTATTTAAAGCCGGATATGCTTTAAAACCCCAGTCATACCGGGAGTTTCTCCGCTTTATACTCGGGCCTTCCTTGAGCAAACCGGTAGACCTGTTACTCTTCGTCTTTTTAATCGTCTTGATTGGGGTAATGTTGGCAGGCAGCGGTTCCATATTTGAATCGTTGAGTTTTAATTATTGGCTGGGAATATCGCTCACGGCGCTCTTGTTGATGGCGGTCCTACTCTTTGATTTACCGGGTTTGATCTCCGCCAATATGGTGGTAATCCCTTTGATGTTCACCGGTTCCATCATTATTTCCCTCTATGGGATCCACACCCGGTGCGCCGTTATTACAGTACCGCCTTTTGAACTCAATTGGGTTATCGCCGCCCTCCAATTTTCAGCTTATAACCTCGTACTAGCCGTACCGGTACTGCTTTCACTGGCTCAAAAATACCCTTCATTACCCCGGCTCAAATGGGGAAGCTGGTTGGGTGGGATTGGCCTGGGAATAATGGCCGGATTTATTCATTGGTCGATACTAAGTCATCTGCCCCACCTCCAACAAAGCGCCCTGCCGATGATGGAATTGGCAAAAATAGCCGGTAAATATCCTTATTGGGGTTATGCTTTGGTGTTATGGGGTGAAATGTTTACCACTCTCCTAGCTAATACTTATGGCGCCACCTTACGTTTGGCCTCATTTACCGGGCTGCCGTTCCGCTTTTGGCTGGCTGTAGTCATCATTTCCGGAATAATGATTGCCCGGGCGGGGTTTGTTAATCTGATCGCCCGGTGTTATCCTTTATTCGGCTTTTTGGCGTTATTGATTTTACTGGTTATTCTAATTAAAAAGGGGCCACTGATACTACAAGGAAGGCCTTGAGCTGGGCGATTCATTAACCGGCCTCCCCGTCAACCATCTTTAATTAAGGGACAGTTAAAAATCGTCACTGGGATTTCTTGCCGGAACGGTTTTCAAAAATGCCCTCTCTTTTTCTGCCGTATTTTGGTGAAGAACTAAGGAAAATAATTGCCCCGGGGATAAAAAAAACGACAAGGGAGTTTTTTAATAAATGATATACTGAACCTCAACGACCAAAAGAAAACTGTGGGGTGAGGTAGTTGCCCGGCCAATTAGCTGCAGATTTTCAAAATATTCCCGCGCCAAACTACTATCACTTCCGGGAAAAAACCTTCGAAAAAGTTTTGGCCCTTAAAAAAAGCGGCGTTCCGGGGGGAGCCCTACTAAATATAATCAATTTTCTGTTGGCGCTGTTATTGAGTAGATTTGTCTTTCCCGGCGATATTCTCCCGGCTGGTTTATCTTTTGGACTATATCACTCGGAAAGAAGCCGAAAAGTCTTCACCGGATTGCCGGTAATTACTGGGATTTTTTTAGGACTCTTCAGCGTCAAGGGAATGATATTTGCCGGAGGGGCGGCGGCTTGTTTAGTTATCCATTATGTTATTGCCGTTTTTTATAAGTATAAAAAAGGGCACAATCTCAACAAACCCTTTATCTTCGGCATCTGGGCGGTCCTCCGGTTCGGCCTGGCTCTTTATATAAACCAGGTGGAATACGCGCTTTTAATAACCGGGCTGGAGTTGATATTAAGCTTCATCCTGACAATTTTTTGGCGGATTGTCTATAACTATTTGGACAACCCTTTACAGGCTTTCTCAAAATACACGGTCCCTGCTCTATCCTTAACGCTCGTTTTCGCGCTTGGAGGGGTAAAGGGCATCGGGATTTATTCAATAAATCTGGCGGAATTTTTGGCTGTTTTTCTCTTACTGCTGGTCTCTTATTTAGGCGGAGGGGGAGTTGGGGCTGCTATGGGTATTTCCGTTGCCATGGTTTTAGGAGTGAATACCAAAGATTTGATTACTTTAGCGGCGACTTATGGTATAGCCGGTTTTCTGGGAGGGTTGTTGAAAGATTTGCGGAAATGGGGGACTGTTCTTGGCGCTGGCATGGGATTATATCTCAGTATGTTGCAATTACCAAAAACGGCTTTTCCAGAAACAATCCTGCCTTGGGGAATTGGGATGATGGCGTTTATATTAATACCGCGCCGTTACTTTACCCAATTGTCCTTTTATTTTCATAGCGACATCGGTAATTCCGGGACGGCTAAAGAACAAAAACAATTACGGGAGATTATTACCAATAGGCTTAATGATTTGGCCGATATCTTTGTCGAACTTGCCAAAAGTTTTAACGAAGGGTTTGAATCAGGTCCGGCCTCACAAAAGATGGATTTATATTCATTGTTGGAACGGGTTTGCACTAAAAATTGTCAACATTGCAACGGTTACGAAAATTGTTGGGGTGAAAATTTCTACTCGACTTACCGGGAGATTTTTGATCTCATTGCTTACGCCGAATTATACGGAGAGGTTAATTCCAAATATTTAAAAGGGCGTTTAGCCAAAAATTGTTTTCAACAATTCAAGCTTTTGGCGACAATAAACAGCATGTTTGAGAGATGCCGCACCGACCATCTCTGGCAAAGGAAGCTGGATGAGAGCAAAGCATTTTTAGCCAGTCAACTTCAAGGGATATCGGGGATGATCAACAATCTGGCCACTGAAGTTTTCACGGATGCGTGTTTCAAAACCGAACTTGAAGAGAAAATCCGCTATGGTTTCAATAGGGTCGGACTTGCGGTTCATGAAGTCTCGGTGCTGTCCTTCGGGGAACAGGGGCTGGAAATAAATATTAAACAACACCGGTGCCATCAGAGGCATGAATGTCAATATTTGGCCGCGGCTATGATCAGCAGGTTACTGGACCGGGATTATACGATCTGGGAGCGTAGCTGTCAATTGGAGAATGGGAATTGCTCCTATTCGCTGATCCCGTCCCGGAATTTTGAAATTAAAACTACTGTTTGTAAACTGCCAACTGAAGGCAACCAGCTTTCCGGTGATAACCATATGCTTCATGAATTGAAAAGCGGTCATTTTGTGGCCATCCTAAGCGATGGAATGGGGCATGGTCCGAAAGCGGCTGTTGAAAGCAGCACCACTGTTAATATCTTGGAAAGGTTATTGGAGACCGGAGTTGATAAAGATTTTGCAGTGAAGATGGTGAACTCAGTTTTATTGTTGCGGTCGCCGGAAGAGTCTTTCGCCACCATTGACTTGGCCACTATCGATTTGTATACCGCCAAGGCGGAATTTGTAAAGATTGGCGCTGCTGTTACCTATATTAAGAGAGGCCGGGAAATTTGGAGCATCCAATCCACTTCAATGCCAGCCGGCGTACTTGACACTGTGGATCTGGAGCGCACGGTATTGGAGTTGAAACCCGGGGATCTAGTGATTATGGCTACCGATGGAGTGGTGGAAAGTAAAATAGACCAGTCCGGCAAGGAAGATTGGATGGTCAGAGCTTTAAAACAGGTTGAGGTAGTGGGTCCGGAGGCTTTGGGAGAGTATTTATTAAATATGGCCAAGATCAACCAGGATGGAACCGCCAAAGATGATATGACGGTTATTGTGTTACAGCTCCTGGAGAAAGTATGCCCGGTTTGATTAAAGCAAAAGACTAAAAAGCAAAAAGGCGATGATAACTGGATGGGTTATTGTCGCCTTTTTGTATGGGCGCTCCCCGGAGGCCGGTTAAATTAGTCACTGTTTTTTTTCTTGGAAGCGGTTGCTTTGTTGGCGGCCAACTCTTGAATATAGATGCTATCCGTCTTGCCGAGTTGGATAATGACCTCGGACAACATTTCAGCGGTTTTGGGAAGACCTTTCTCCTGCAGTTCGCTTTGGATTAACCTTAATCTATTTATTGTCTTGTCGAATTCATTTCTTAATATCGGCATTTTTATTCAACTCCATCTTTATACACCGTTTTGCATTCGCAAAGATACTTTTAGGGGGTGTAATACCGAATAAGCATAATAATGAAGAAGAAAAACTCTATGTTCAAATGCAACTTGGTATTAATATCATATTATCATAGATTGCCGCAGCTGGCGTATTTTTTTATATTAAAGCAAAGATCTTTGAAATTTAAAAAGAGAACAAGAGTTAAAACCCTGTTAATAATTTGTAACCTTTAGGATTATTCCTTAATAGCGGGGGAACTATAACTTTAATAGTTACGTTACTTAAAAATACTTAATTTTCATGTAAAGATAAAGGGAATTCATACTTTTAGGCGAACTTGATTTTGAGGTGTTTTTCGTGCTTGAGAAAGTGAAAGATACCATTTGCAGAAATAGACTCCTTTCGGAAGGAGAACGGGTAATCGTCGGTTTTTCAGGCGGAATCGATTCTTCTACTTTACTTCATATACTGCATAGTTTAACCGAATATAACCTGGATATCTGGGCTGTTTATATCAACCATTCGCTAAGGCCTTTGGAAACTCCCCTGGAGGAGAAGCTGTTAGCGGAGGTTGGGGAACGTCTGGGGGTTAAAACCCGGCGATTCACCATAGATATTCCCGGGCATTTAAAGGAAAAACCGGAATCCATTCAATTATTGGCCCGGGAGGAACGTTATAAAATTTTTGAATCTTTCCGGCGGCAGATTAAGGCCGATAAGATAGCCTTGGCGCACCACCGGGATGATCAGGCCGAAACTGTTCTTTACCGGATAATTCGCGGCACCGGTTTAGACGGCCTGGCGGGGATTCCGATCGTGCGGGACGGGGTTTTTATTAGGCCCTTGTTGGAGGTTTCCCGGCAAGAAATTAGGGAGTACGCCACCAGCCACCAGTTGCAGTGGCTCGAAGATTCCTCCAATGAAAAATTAGTTTACCAGCGGAATAAGATCCGGCTCCAGTTGCTCCCGTTGATTGAGGAAGCCTATAATCCCCGTTTCAAGGACGGCTTAATCAGGTTGGCAAAACTTGCGGCAAAGCAGCGCGATTTTATGGAAGGTTTAGTTAAGCAGTGGGCGCCCGGCAATATTGTAGTGGCGGATAACCGGGTGGGAGTCCGGTTGGCCCCGCTTTTAACCCAGCCCACTTATATGCAATACTATATTCTAAAAGAAGTTCTGTTGAAAATAAAACCCGATTACCATCTGGAGACGAACGCTTTAGAGAGGTTGCTGGGGAAAATCACCACTGAGAATTATTCTTTTAAAACAGCCCATATTTTTAAAAGGGTTTCCGTCTACCTGGAGAACGGGACCATTTTTTTCGGGGCGGAAAATGCTTCATCCGTTATTATCAGGGAAGCAGAGGTTTTAAAGGCTCCGGGGGTCAGCCGTTTTCCCGCTTTAAAGCTTCAATTTACGGTAGAGCCGGCCAAACCTCCGCTTGATTGGGCAAATGTAGGCAAAGATGAAATTTACGCCGGAACCGCCAAATTGAGCCTGCCCTTAAAAATCCGTTTTTGGGAACCGGGGGATGTTTTTTGGCCTCTGGGCAGCCCCGGCGCCCAAAAGCTGCATGATTTTTTCATCAATAATAAAGTTCCCCGTTTAAAAAGAGGGCGGATACCGCTAGTGGTAACCTCCGATAACCGGATTCTCTGGGTGACCGGTTACCGGATGAATGAACAATTTAAAGTTGCTCCCGGGGAGAAGGAAGTCTGGCATATTAAGGCGGTTCCCTTGCCAACTCAATTCGAAGAGGGAGCGGGCGGGCGTTTTGAAGATTGATTGTATTCATATTTTGACTATGATATAATATTTGACATGGCAAAAACGGCTTTTTTTGCCGAGGGGAGGTTTATTCTTGCTTAAAGTAGCGCGGGAAATTTTTCTTTATTTTGTGGTGGCGGTCATTACCCTATTGTTAGTGATGAGGTTTATGAATCCCCAGGAACAGCCGGAGCAGATCAAGTTTGATCAATTTATTCAGCGGGCTGAGTCCGGTAAAATAATTGACGCTGTTATCAATAATAATGACGGGACGATTCAGGGCAGACAGCACGGGACGGTTAAAAAATACCGCACCGAAGGCCCGGCCAATCACCCGGAGATTTTTTACGAGACTCTGCGAAAAAAAGGGGTAAAAGTATCATTTTCAAACGCCGGTAATGGCTGGTGGGCGATTATCTTGCCCAACCTAGGCTTTATTGTTATTTTCGCCATTTTCTGGCTTTTCTTGCTCAATCAGATGCAGAATTCCGGGAATAAGGCCTTATCGTTCGGGAAGAGCCGGGCCCGGCTCCATACCGAGAATAAGATTAAAACTACCTTTGAAGACGTGGCCGGAGAGGATGAGGCCAAGGAAGAACTGGTGGAAATTGTGGAATTTTTGCGGCAACCCCGCCGTTTTACCGAACTGGGGGCCAAGATTCCCAAGGGGGTCTTGTTAATCGGCTCGCCCGGTACGGGTAAAACCTTATTGGCGAAAGCGGTGGCCGGGGAAGCCGGAGTTCCTTTCTTCAGTATCAGCGGCTCCGATTTTGTGGAGATGTTCGTGGGAGTAGGCGCCTCAAGGGTGCGCGACCTGTTTGACCAGGCCAAGAAGAATGCTCCTTGTATTGTATTTGTCGACGAGATCGACGCCGTGGGCAGACAAAGAGGCGCCGGTTTAGGCGGCGGTCATGATGAAAGGGAGCAAACTTTAAACCAGCTTTTGGTAGAGATGGACGGGTTTGAACCAAACTCCGGTATTATACTGTTGGCAGCCACCAACCGTCCCGATGTCCTTGATCCGGCGTTGCTCCGGCCGGGGCGGTTCGACCGGCAGGTCACCTTGGACATCCCGGATATTAAAGGCCGGGAGGATATCTTAAGGGTTCATTCCAAAGGAAAGCCGTTGGCCCCCGATGTCGACTTGACGGTTCTGGCGCGGCAAACTCCCATGTTTACCGGCGCCGATCTGGCCAATGTTCTCAATGAGGGAGCTTTATTAGCAGCCAGGCGAAACAAGAAGAAGATCTCCATGGAAGAGTGCGAGGACGCCATTGAGCGGGTTATCGCCGGTCCGGAGAAGAAGAGCAAGATCATGAGCCCTAAAGAGAAGCAATTAACGGCGTTTCACGAGGCCGGCCATGCTTTGGTCGGACATTACCTGCCCACCGTAGATCCGATTCATAAAATATCGATTATTCCTAGAGGGGCGGCGGGGGGCTATACGCTGGCTTTACCTTTAGAGGATAAGCATTACAACACCCGGACCGAACTGCTTGAACAAGTTGTATTCATGCTTGGCGGCCGGGCCGCTGAGGTCATCGCCTTAGATGAAATCAGCACCGGCGCCCGTAATGATCTGGAACGGGCCACTAAAACAGTGCGGAAGATGATTACTGAGTATGGAATGAGCGACGAATTGGGATATATGACCTTCGGTCACGGTCCGGAAGAGCAGGTATTCCTGGGCCGGGATTTTACCCGTGAAAAGAATTACAGTGAAGAGATCGCGGCTGCCATCGACCGGGAGATTAAAAAGATCATGGATGACGCCTTTAAAAGAGCAACCCGGATCATCAAGGATCATCGCGCCAAGTTGGATATGATCGCCAATACTCTATTGGAGAAAGAAACCATTGAAGGCCCGGAATTTCTGGAACTGTTGGATGAAACTCCGAAGCCGGAAACCGAAGCAACCATACAGGCTTAAGATGTTTTTAGCAAATTTGGGGACGCAATAATGATCGCTTAAGGGATCATTTTACGATTCCCTTATTTTTTTCGCTGGTGGTAGGAGGTTTTGATGAAACAGCGGTATTTGAATGCGGTTTTTACCAATTTAATTTTAAAGCAGGATTTTGAACCATACAGAACTCCGGATGACCAAAATTCAATGATCCTTCAAAGTTACGGTCATGGAGTTTATTGTCTGGTCGAACTGCTCGATGGGGATTTGCTGAGCCCCGGGGCGATTACCGCAAGGCTGCAAGCAGGCAATAATTTCCTGCTGGAAAGTGATGGGGGGGAAATCTTGCAACTTATTGAGGTGCTGGTTTTTAACAACTCCCCTTCCGAGGATAAACTACTGGCCGCTAGCGGCGTTTTGGGGCAAAATCTTCCCGGAAAGCATCTCACCGTTTGCGTTGTTGATCTGGTGGGGGAGACGGTGACCAGGCTTTCCAGGTCCTCCGGAGACAGCACCGGAGTGGAAAAAGTATTAAAAACATTTCTTAGAGAGCCGACCGACGCTTACGAGGTCTTACCGGACTTAAACCGGCTGTTGTCGCTGCGGGAACGGGAATACACCATCAAACTGAAAGCTTCCAAATCCTCCTGGACCTATACTTTAATAGTTATAAACATTCTGGCCTGGCTGGCGATTTACCTTTATGCCTTTTTGGATAGTAAAAGCTATGATTATTTAATTATTAACTTTGGAGCCAAAGTGAACAGCCTGATAATGGCCGGTCAATATTGGCGGCTGATATCGCCGGTGTTTTTACATGCGGCCAACCCCTTGCACCTGGCCGTAAACTGTTATTCCCTTTATGTAGTGGGCAATATTGTGGAGCGGATTTACGGACATTCGAAATTTTTAATCCTTTACTTCATGGCCGGGCTTTTCGGAAGTATCGCCAGTTTTATTTTTAGTCCTTATCCGGCTATCGGGGCCTCAGGGGCTATTTTTGGACTGCTGGGGGCTTTAGCTTATTATGGAGTGGAAAAACCGAAGACTTTCAAAAAATACTTCGGTTATAATGTTCTGATAACCATAGTTATCAATGTTCTCATCGGTTTGTCAATTCCGGGAATAGACAATTTTGCCCATATGGGTGGCTTGGCGGGCGGCTTTTTAACCGGTTACGCGGTCAAAGTTGAAGACCGGCCCGGAATGTTTGTTAAACAGTTGCTGCTGTTTATCGCGTTGGTTGCAATCGCCGCCGCCGGTTTTTATTTCGGCCGGCATCTCCCCCGGAATCTGGCGCTGCCGCATTAACTTTGGCTCTTGTTGGTTATTTATTTCTCTTCAATCTCCAGGCTGACATCGAGAGCCTTGACGGAATGGGTGATGCTCCCCACCGAGATGATATCCACTCCGGCGGCTGCAACGGCCTTGACTGTATTCACGTTGATGTTCCCCGAGGCCTCAATCAAGGCGCGATGATCGATAAGGGAGGCCATTTCCGCCATTTCCGCCGGTTCCATATTATCCAGCATAATTATATCAGCTTTGGCGTCAAGCGCTTCCAGCACTTGCTCTTTATTTTCCGCTTCCACTTCGATAGTCATGGTATGGGGGATGTAACTTCTGGCTCGGCGGACCGCTTCGGTGATCGAGCCGCAAGCGGCGATATGATTATCCTTGATTAGAACGGCGTCCCCCAGGTTAAACCGGTGGTTAAATCCACCTCCCATTCGCACCGCATATTTTTCCAGCATCCGTAAACCCGGAGTGGTTTTACGGGTATCGACGATTTTCACCGGATACCCGGCGGTCAACCGGACCAACTCAGCTGTTTGAGTCGCGATCCCTGACAGCCTTTGAAGGAAATTAAGCGCTACCCTCTCTCCGGCCAGGAGTGATTTGATTGGACCGGTAACTGCGGCTATTTCAAGGCCGGGATTTACTTCAACGCCATCCGCCAAGAAAGGAAAGCAGGTTACCCCGGAATCAAGCTGGCGGAAGACTTCGCCGACCACCGGCATTCCGGCTAAGACCCCGGCGGCCTTTGATTTAAAAACACCGCGGGCTTCAAAATTGCTTAAAAAAATGGCCTCCGAAGTAATATCCCCGGTCTGCAAGTCTTCGAGCAGGGCCTCTTTTACCACTTTTTCCAGGATTAACTTATTCATTCAGCAGCCACCTCAATTTTTCCATTCTGAAATCCGATGTGACAACGCCAGTTTGGGTCGGGAACCGGGTAATCGGAGCGGAAATGGCCGCCGCGGCTTTCAGTGCGTCTTAAGGCCGCCTGGGCAATCATTCCGGCTAAAGCATACATGTTTTGCAGTTCAAAAAAGCCCGGTTCCAGTTGGAACGGAGTTTTTGGCTCCGGTTTAGGACTAAAAAATGCGGCCGCCTGTTCCAGGCCGTCCTTCTCCCGGACGATTCCCAGGCAATTATCGGCGATCTGGTGGAGGAGACGGCGGTCGCTGCCGGGATTATTCAGGTTTCTGATATTCCGGGGATAACAGATATTAAGGTCGGCGGTTGTTTTTGGAATTTGAACCGGCTGTTCTCGAAGATATCCGGCGATCCGGCTGGCGAAGACCAAGCCTTCGAGCAAGGAATTACTGGCTAAACGGTTGGCGCCATGCACTCCGGTTGAGGCCGTTTCACCGGCGGCATATAGCCCCGGTACGGCGGTCCGGCCCAGGAGATCGGTATGCACGCCGCCCATCATATAATGGGCCGCCGGTGCCACTGGAATCGGTTCGGCGGCTATATCAAGACCATATTGTAAACAAGTGGCGTAAATATTCGGAAAGCGGGTTTTTACGGTCTCCGGCGCAATCCGGGTAAGGTCTAGAAAAACTTGGGATTTGTCAGCCGACCGGGTTTCGTTGAATATGGCCCGGGCCACCACGTCACGGGGGGCTAATTCGGCCATAGAGTGGTACTTGGGCATGAATCTTTCACCGGCTTGATTCAAAAGCAAGGCGCCTTCGCCGCGGACGCTTTCCGAGATTAAAAAAGCGGGCGCCGAGGGCAAATCCAGGGCGGTAGGGTGGAATTGGACAAATTCCAGATCCCGTAAGACCGCCCCGGCGTTATAAGCCAGCATCATACCGTCACCGGTGGCAATCGGCGGGTTGGTGGTTTTTCCGTAAATCTGGCCGCTGCCGCCGGAACAAAGCAGAACCGCCGAACTAAGGAATAGATTCAATTGCCGGCCATTAATGGTGACGACCCCGCAACAGCGCCCGCCTTGGGTTACCAAAGCCAAGGCGAAGTGTTCCTGATAAATCCGGACGCCGGCTTTCCGGACATGGCCGATAAGGGTCCGGGATATTTCACGGCCGGTGGCGTCACCATCGGCGTGAAGAATACGGCGGCGGCTATGGGCGGCTTCCCTGGTCAATGAAAGCTCCCCTTGATCCTTATCGAAGGGGACCTGCAAATCGATTAAGCTGTGAACCAGTTTCAATCCTTCGTAAACTAAGGTCAATACCGCTTCGGAGTTGCAAAGACCGGCTCCGGCCATTATGGTGTCTTGATAATGAAGCTCAGGCGAGTCATTTAAGCCGATTGCGGCGGCGATTCCGCCCTGGGCGTAATAAGTATTGCTCTCGGTGATGGCGGATTTGGTAATCAGAATGACCTGGCCGGTTTTGCTCAATTCAAGCGCGGAATATAACCCGGCGATTCCGCTGCCGATGACGATGTAGGGAGCTGAATCGGCCAGCGGAGGCAGGTTGGCTGGAAAATAGTTCAACATCTGGCCTCAACTACTTTAAAGAATTTATTACTATTCCAAACTTCTGTTTTAGCGATTAACATAAAGTCCTTAATAATCAGGTATATTCCAGCATCCGGTCAAGAGCCCGGCGGGCTTTTAAACGGATCTCGGGAGGCACGGTGATTACCGGGGCCAGGTTTTTCAGGGCAGACAAGATTTTAGGAATAGTAATCCTTTTCATATTCGGACAAACCAAGCCGGAACTTAGCAGATAAAAAGTTTTTTCCGGGTTTGCTTTCTTTAAACTATGCAAGATCCCCATCTCGGTGCCGATTATAAACTTGGAGGCCTCGGAATTTTTAACATATTTTATAATTTGCGAAGTGCTTCCCACATAATCAGCCAATTCGACGACTGCCGGGCTGCATTCAGGATGAACCAGAACCAGGGCCTCAGGATGAAGCAGTCTGATTTTTTCAACATCTACCGGGGAAACTCTTTGGTGAGTCAGGCAATAACCAGGCCAAAGACGGATAGTTTTTTCGCGGACTTGAGCGGCAACGAACCTTCCCAGGTTTTGATCGGGTAAAAAGATAATCTCGGATTCGGGGATATTCTTCACCAAGTTAACGGCATTAGCTGAAGTGCAGCAATAATCGCTGACTGCTTTGACGGCGGCCGAAGAATTGACATAAGCGACCACCGCGGCCCGGGGATATAGTTCCCGCCATTTTAAAACCTCGGAGGCGTCAGCCATTTCGGCCATGGGACAGCCGGCTGTCTCATCGGGAAGCAGCACTGTTTTTTCAGGTGAAAGAATGGCGGCGCTCTCGGCCATAAAGTGAACACCGCAAAACACGATTACCCGGGCATTGGTTTCGGCGGCCGCCCGGCTTAACGCCAGTGAATCGCCGACTATATCGGCCAGATCCTGTATTTCATCGTTCTGATAATTATGAGCCAGGATGATGGCGTTGCATTCATTCCGTAGCCGGTTTATAACTGTTTTCTCTGAAAAATTCTCCTGGGACATTGTTTTTTGAACCTCCTGGAATAACCCGGCAGCAAATTTACCCTAATTTTACTTGGGTAGACTGGTTTTGTCAATCTTTTAATCCGGCTTCACTTATTCCCCGGGATCGGTTACAATGATCTTGACCTATCTTTAAAATTCGCCGGCCTTCTTTAATTATTCCAAGGAGGTGATTTTGCGTGAGCTCAGCTAAATTGAGTCTGAAAAATATGATCTTCTATGGTTTTCACGGGGTTTATCCGGCCGAAAAAGAATTGGGGCAGCGGATCGAAGTTGATTTGGATATGTTCGCGGATTTTGAAAGGGCCGGCCGGACCGATGATCTTAATAGCACAGTCAATTATGCTTCCGTGTATAACATGGTAAAAGAGATTGTTGAAAAGGAAAGTTATGATCTGATTGAAGGGATTGCCCTGGCTATTTGTGACCGGGTTTTAGGGGGGTTTCCCCTGGATAGAATAACGGTAAGGGTTCGAAAACCCCGGCCGCCGCTCGGCGGTTTGCTGGATACGGTGGAGTTTGAGATTACGCGGGAGGCAAATGAAGAAAAATAAAGCAGGGATGAATCCAAACGCCAAAAGGTGATTGGCTCATCCCTGGAAGCGCCTTTCTGGAGCAAACCCTTAAAAGTTAAGGTTTTTCGCCTAATACAACCTCAGCGGAGACCAAGGTCCCGTTACGGAAGATTAATAACGTAATCTTATCGCCCGGCTTTTGCTGACGGATTAGTTTTACAAAATCATCACTGTTGGCAATGGGTTTATGGTTAATCTCCAGCACCAGATCATAGGGGCGGAGATTGGCCTTGCTGGCAGGGGTGTTTTTCAAAGGGACAATCAAGACCCCTTCGGATTTGGTTAAGCCCAGGTAGGACCTGGTTCCGCTATCCAAAGCCTTGATATCGATGATATTAACACCCAGCCAGGGACGGCTGATTTTGCCTTTGGAGATTAATTCATTTAAGACTTCCTGAACCGAATTGATGGGAATGGCAAACCCAAGCCCTTGGCCGGTAGCGCTCACCAATGAGTTGATTCCGATTACCTCCCCGGCCATGTTTAATAGGGGTCCGCCGCTATTTCCGGGGTTTATGGCGGCGTCGGTCTGAATCATGTTTTCATAACTCTGATAGGCGCCGGCGTCTTTACCGGCCATTACCGGGCGGCCTTTAGCGCTGATGATACCAACGGTAACGGTATGATCCAGCCCATAGGGGTTGCCGATGGCGATCACCCAGTCCCCCACCCGGGCGGTCTCCGAATTGCCCAATTTGAGCGGGGTTAGTTTATTTGAGGAGTCGATTTTAATTACCGCGATATCCAGTTCCTGGTCGATGCCGATGAGTTTGGCGCTTAAAGGCGTCTTTTCATCCTTCAGCGTCACTTCAATGCTCTTGGCCCCTGCCACCACGTGGGCATTGGTTAATATGTAACCGCCTTCCTTAAAGAAAAACCCGCTCCCCAGCCCTTGGGAAGGAGCCGCCTTCGGTTGAGAGAAGAAGAAGTCCTGATTTTGAAACTCCTGCCGGTCATAGGTGGTAGTTATCCAAACCACCTTGGGGGAAGAAGCCTCGACTATATCGGCGATAGTTGTGGAACCAACCGGATCAGGCTTGGCGTACACCTGAACCGTAGACCCGGCCGAAGTGAAAACAAAACCCAATAAAAGAAGGAAAATTAAGAGATATTTCCGCCCGGGCCCTCCCTGAAACTTTGTCATTTTAACCACCCTTTCCTGGAAGAATATTCGTTATTTAAAAACGGGATCCTTTGAAATTAGTTCCTGTAATTATCGGAATTGGTTACATAAATGTCAACCGCCGGTATCCGCGAAGTTGACATTTAAGGCCGCTCCCGGTATACTTTTTTGGTGGTGGTTTATAATGATGGAATTGGTGTTGAAGATTCTCAAAGAAAACCGGGGCCAATTCGTCTCCGGGGAAAGTCTGGCCCGGCTTTCCGGTATAACCAGGGCCGGGATCTGGAAACAAATCAACCGTTTGCGGCGAAACGGCTATCTTATTGAATCCTCGCCCCGGAAGGGGTACCGGTTGCTTACTTCCACGCCGGGCTTATATCCGTTGGAATTGAAAGATGGTTTGGATACCAAGGTTTTTGGACAGATTGTCTATGAAGACACCGAGGTTGACTCCACCAACAACTGGGCCCGGTCTTTAGCCAACCGGGGAGCTTTAGAAGGAACACTGGTCATCGCTGAAAGTCAAACGGCAGGCCGGGGAAGGATGGGGCGTCAATGGGCTTCAGCATCCGGTCAGGGTTTATGGTTCAGTCTAGTATTGCGGCCCAGGATCAGCGCTCCGGTATTGGGGGGGCTTACTCTTTTGGCTGCCGTAATCATGGCCCAAACTATTCAGAGCGTTACCGGAATTCAACCCCAAATAAAGTGGCCGAATGATTTGATCCATAACGGCCGCAAACTTGGGGGAATCCTGGCCGAGATGAGCGGGGAGATGGATCTGGTAAATTATTTAATTTTAGGGATAGGCATAAATGTAAATCACCGGCCGGAAGACTTTCCGCCGGAATTACGCGGCCGGGCTGTTTCTTTACAAATGATTCAGCCGGGAAACCTCTCCCGGAAAACGCTGCTTCAAGAATTTTTACGCCGGTTTGAAACGGCTTATTACGCATTACCGGAGACCGGCATTGCCGAAGCGGTGAGATACGCGAAACTGCATTCAGCGACAGTTGGGAAACCCGTCCGTATCAACCGGGGGTTTGGAAAAGTACTGGAAGGGGAGGCCTTGGATCTGGAGACTGACGGCAGTTTAATCGTTAAAGAAACAAATGGCCGTATTGTTAGGGTTTTTTCCGGGGACTCCGAATAAAATCTAATAAGCCTTGCGGCGGCTTTCAAGACATCCTTCCCCTTATACTCATTTGCTTCCGCAATCAACTCCGCCAGGTCCTTCTCCACATTTTCCGCGGCGGAGCCGACTTCGCGGACTCCGGTCACATAATC
>JBLNCU010000129.1:0-22002 GCA_050260935.1 Bacillota bacterium | reverse complement strand
TCAAATTCTTCTAAATACCTCTTGACGGTTTCACCCAGAAATCTTATGATCATCTTGGTTGGTAGGGACTTTTTCGTAGAGCTGCAACTCGATGACCGAAAAGGTCCTTTTCCTTTTTTCTAGGTTCTTTTATGTCCGCTCTTCTTTTTCCTGCAATCCGGTATTTTATTCTTAAAAATTTATCCGGCAATCCGGTAATTTAGTTTTCGTAGTAACACTTTAATTAGACATCAAATCACCTAAAATAAAAATCAATCTATGTTAATATTCGTTACTTTCCAGTAATATCCTTTTTATTTACCTATCCTCTTGGCACCAAATGCACTTGACAATGTCCCGAATAATCCACCAAATTCCCCATATTTGCCATAACCTCAAATCCTTTGATCGTCCGATTTCTCTCCAAAAGCTCTTTCCTCCTAATCTTTAATAACTCGTTTACCGCCCTGATCTTCCGCTCCGACATCTCAAAATAATCCCCACAATGCCTTTTCGGAACTACCAATGAATGCCCTTCTACAATTGGCTCCGGACTCGCAATCACAAACGTCAAATCATTCTCCAATTCCGGTTTGTAATCTATGTAAAAAGCACACCCCTCACTGGCGACCGCAACCATATTCCAAAAGTCGGTGTCATCTTTATCCTGCTTCCGTTGGCGGCGCGGCTTCGATTCTTGGATGGTAAAAGGCGTTTTTAATAGTTTGGTTAAATTTGCGGAGGATATGTCGTATAATAAAAGGAACTTGCAGTAACCTTATCTCCGGCTACCGCACCACGTTACGTGGATACCCGCAACCTTTCGGCTGCAAACACCCATTACACGCACTACGATAACCTTTGACCGACTGCCATGGAAACTTGGGGATCCGCCTGCAATCTTTCGACTGCAAGCAAACCCTTTCGCTCCAATGACAATCTGGGCTCGACTGCATGTGCTGAGTTTCCCTACCACAACAGTCTCATCAACTGCTGTGATAAGTTGGCCCAACCCATACAATCTGGCTCAGACCGGTATGGATCCACGGCTTGCCGATTCGAACCCATACCGATCAGTCGCTCGACTGATAACGACCCTCAAGGTCCTAAGACGGGGCCGTTATCAATCTGCGCCTCGGCTACTACAAATCCCTGAGTATAGAGTGGCTCCTCCATGAATAAAATATTCACACAAACCATTGCCTATCTTTGCCAAAAACGCGCTCAGCGAAATATTTCATTTGCTACCCGGTCTAACCAGGTAACTATCCCGGTCGTTATCCTGAATATATACTAAATCCAGTTCTTCCTGGTTCTGCAGACGATCAAAGAGGTTTTCCCCCTCCTGCCGGCACTGGGAGCAGGAATGCCAAGGAATTATAATTAAAGCTATTCGTTTCTCCCTGCCGTTATAATGCCGGGCGGCGGAGAATATCAACCTAAAACCGCTGCAATCCGGGCAGCGCCTAATCTGTTCAAACTGGTCCTCACGGATCTGGTCGGTATCGTAGTAGATCACCCGCTGCCTTTGAAAAGTACGGGAATTGCCGAAGACCCGGTCTAAATCGATATCCCGGCGTTTATTCCAAATATCTTGTAGGAAAGCTACATTTTTCCGGACTGCCTCATTTACCTCGGGATTAACCCGGAATCCAGGGGTCCGGTCGGGTTCCTTGACCTTAGTGTAATCCAATCCGGCTAAAGCTAAAATAATTCCGACATTAACATAGGGCAAAGCCCCTTCTATGGAATATCCTCCTTCCAAGACCACCAAGTCCGGGTTTAAGATCTCGGTCAACCTGGCGTAACCCCCGGCGGTAACCTTCATATCGGTCAGGGGATCACTGTAATGGTTATCCTGGCCGGCGGCATTTATTACCAAGTCCGGCTGAAAGTCCCGGATTACCGGTAAGGCCAGGTTTTCAACCACATACAATAATTCATTGTCCCCACTGCCCGGAGGTAGCGGCACATTCAAGGTGTATCCGTAACCGCCGGGGCCTCCCAACTCCGTAACATCGCCGGTACCGGGATAAATGGTGCGCCCGTCTTGATGAATACAGAGATGGAGAATATCCGGATCATTATAATAAATATCCTGGCTGCCATCGGCATGATGGGCATCGGT
This sequence comes from Bacillota bacterium, assembly GCA_050260935.1. GTDB lineage: Bacteria > Bacillota > UBA4882 > UBA8346 > UBA8346 > UBA8346. The sequence continues at coordinate 19,895 of JBLNCU010000129.1, read as the reverse complement.
GTCCACCACCGCCACTCGTAACCGGTTGTTATAGGTATGGCGCAGATACTCGATCATTATCGCCTCGTTATTAATGGCGCAAAAACCGCGGGACCCGTGAACAATGCGCATTGAATGATGCCCCGGAGGCCTAAGTAAGGCAAAAGCCTTTTCAACCTCCTTGTTCATCACTGCCTTGGCGGCGGTAATCGTCCCCCCGGCGGCCACCAGGTGGGACTTGGTAGCCACCGATTTGACAGTAGGGATACAGGCGTGCACTCTTTCGATGTCGATTTCGGAAGCAATCTCCGGCCGGTACTCAATAATCCCGGGCATATCCAGCAAACCCTCTTCAACCAACTGATCCCGGGTGTATAGTAAACGTTCCTCCCTTTCCGGATGATCGGGAGAGATCGCCCAGTCAAAGGCAGGAAAGAACACTAAACCCACCCGCTGCTTTACTCCAGACAATTTACTCCCTTCCTTCATTTTTGAAGTCTATTTCTTAATGGACCCGTTCAACTCCCGGACGGACTTGCGCCTTTAGAGTAAAAAGCTTCCCGACCGTTCGAAAACCCCGGACCATGTTGAATGCCTCTTCTTCAGTAATCTCGATCGCGGGAGCCGTTTGGTAAACGCCTCGGCTGAAAGTTTCAGCCTTGGTAACCGCCGCTTCCCTGGCCTGTTTAATACCGAATAAGGCCGGATGGGGAATCTCCGCCACGTAATCCATCTCCGGGACAACCATCTTCCCTAACGCCGTATCCGCCCGGAAGGTAATGGCCATTGTTTGCCGGCTGGCCGCCGCTCCTATAGCGTTAGCGCTTTCGTGATAAGGTAAAATTTCAAAATCCATACCCATTTGGGCGGCGATCAACGGAATAAAAAATCCGGCCGGGCCGCCCATGCCGACAATTTTTCGCGGCCGCAGGTTTTTAGGGGCTAAAACCTCGGAGACGGTATAAACCGGAAGGGCATTTAAATAGCCCAGCACTTCCTTAATGCCCTGGATCGCCTGGCTGCAAAAGGCCTTGATGATGTTTTCGGCTAATTGTCGGGATGAAATACCCTCCGGTCCGGCCGTTCTCTCCAAAACCGCCATTGCCCGGTCCCGGTCGCCTAAATGCAACTCCCCCAAAGCAACAAGAGCATCGGTGGGAGTAAGCGCCGGGCCGCCCAATGCCGCGGCGGGGCCTTCCCGCTGCGGCCCGATTTTTAACGAACCATTCCGGAAAAAAACCTTACTATCGCCGCCCAGCCCCACTGATCTGGAGAATAAAGCCGGAACCACTGTTTTGTACCCGGCAATTACCGCTCCCTCCCGTTCGTAAAGAGGTCCTTCTTTGACCAAAACCGATATTTCAGTGGTGGTCCCGCCGATATCCATTGCCACGGCGTCGGTTAGTCCGGGTTCCATCAACGATAACGCGCCCATCACGCTGGCGGCCGGTCCCGAAAGTATGGTTTCAACCGGGCGGCTGACCGCCTCCTCCATCCGGAAGGTCCCGCCGTCGGCTTTTAATAAAAAGACCTCCCCCTTTAGCTGGAAACTTTCCATTAAACCGGCGATCGCCCGGGCGAATTCTCTTTGGATTCCTACAACTTTAGCGTTTAAATAGGAAGTAATGATCCGTCTCGGAAAATTAAGGCGCCCGGAAAGACGGTGCCCGAGGGTGACCGCTGAAAATCCCGGAAATTCCCCGGCTATTAGCCGTTCTATTTGTAATTCGTGCGCCGGATTACGGGGGGAAAACTTTCCCACTACAGCCAAGGATTGAATTCCTTCCGATTCAAGCCTTTGAAGGATCTTCCGGATCTCTTCAAGATCAAGGGCCGCCGTTTCACGGCCCCGATGATCAATTGAGCCGGTTAATAAATGAACCGGAAAGGGAATTTGAATATCGGTGATATTCATTCCCGGGCCGGGGCTTGCCAGAGCGGCGGCGGCCATTCCGCGCCCTTCTATAATCGCATTTGTGGTTAAAGTAGTGCTTAAATGGAGTTCTATTGCGGGTTGAGTTTGGGAAGGAAGATATTTGCTTATGGCAATCAAGGCTTCGGACATACCGGCCAGCAAGTCAGCGTGGTTGGTAGGGACTTTGGCTGTCCCGATCACCTTGCCGTTGAAAAGAAGGGCAGCGTTAGTGTTGGTGCCGCCGACGTCAATACCAATGATGTAAGACACTTTAGGCCCCCCCCAGCTTTAAAGGCATTTAAACGCGGTATTTATTAATTCAAACGTCGTTAAACCCGGATAAACTTCTTAATAAGTATTCTTTTTTAAGTCCCATTTTCCCTCTGTCTTCTGTCAAATAAAAAAACCCTCTCGATACTGGAGGGCCTGTAAGAAACTGCTTAATTTTCCCAACTAACCATATTAACTTCTTTGGTCCAACCCCTCGCGTCTTCGGACAAAACCAGCAAGTGAAAAGGAGATCTTTGATAAGAACCCCTTGGGATCACCAAATTTCAACCCATTAATTTACCGTTGATCGCCCAATTCTCTTTTTTAACATCTTCAAATACGATATAGGTAGCTCCAGGCTGGCATCCGGCATGTTCGATCATGGCTTTTTCTATAACCTCCGCCACTTTAGCCTTGGTTTCACGGCTTCGTCCTTCAAGCCATTCAATTTTTACTACCGGCATTCAATCACTCCCCTAAAATTAATTTTTCTTGTCCTCATCCACATCTAATTCTCTTTTGGCTTTCAATTTATTATCAAGATAAACCTGAAATCTCCATTTGCCGGGTTTGTCAAGTTGCGGATTGACTTTATAGGTCGTCAAAGTATGCCAACTGCTGTCCGATGGTGTAAATTTAGTCGGCGCGAAGAGTAAGATGTTTTTCTCCCCGTCAAAGATGGCGATCTTATAATCGTATTCCTTATCTACGGTTAAATTATACCAATAAGTATAGACCAGAATTTTGTCAGTATTAATCGGTATTCCGGTGAGATCATTTACCGGAGTGTCATTTGTTAAGTCAGTGGTTAAAATCAACCGGCAATAGACTTTTTTGGGCGAAAAACCGGTTGTTCCCAGGACAAGCAGTAATATAAACAAAATCCAAATAAAGTTTTTCGTTCTCATCTTCTCACCTCCCAATGGACCTCAGCGGCAACTTTGCATAACCTTGCAAAGTCTATTAAAAATATCGGCGGGGGAAAAGGGAAAATTAAGTTAAAAATATGCGATGAAGGAAATTTTCTCTCGCCGCCCCCGTAATTGGGCGAAATTAAAAGACTATAGTTACTTTAAACAACTATAGCCTTTCAATATCTTTCAACCTGTTACCGCATCGAAAAGCGCTGCCTAAACCGTTAATAAGGGTGCGGGTATAGGGGATATGGATACGGGCAGAGATAAGGATAATATGGATGGGGGTAAAAAGGCCGTATATAAGGGTATGGGAAATACGGCGGCCTACAAGGCCTGCGCTCAAATTCAGGTCTACGGCCGAATTCCGGTATCCGGCCCCTCCCGGGCCCTGGGGGCGGATCAGGGATGGTAATAGTGTCCCCAATAAACAGATTATTGGGGTTAACTCCGGGATTTGCCGCCATAATCGCCTCTACTGTCGTATTATATCTGCCCGCCAGTTCCCAGAGGGTGTCACCTGACTGGATAGTGTGAAACTTTCTCCTGGAGCCGCTTTTAGAAGCCATTCTTCTCACCTCTTCAGTTCCTTTTAAACAACTAACTATAATTTGCTTAGTACATCCTATGAAACTATGCCAAAATCCGGATTAGGCAAAAGGCATATTTACGGTTATCGACGGAAAAATCCATATTATACCATTATCCGTTGAATTTGTCGCGGAGATTGCGCCGCCTCCGACTTACCGCGGCAAATATCTGTCTCCGGGGATTATTTGTTCATAAGGGCGCTCGATCATTTTAATCTCCCCGGTCTCCAAATTCCTAACGGAGTTGACAAATTTCAGCCAGTGGAAATCGTCCCTCTCAGGGTAGTCAAGCCGGGTTTGAAAGCCCGGCCAACGGGTTTCTTTCCTGTACAATAAATGTTCCACCAGATGCCGGGCCAGGGCGATCCGGTCCAGCACTTCATGACAGTTCATCAGTTGATGATAGTCCTCGGCGATAAGGTACGGACTTTGTTTTTCCAAACGGGCCAGTTGAGCTCTGGCCTCCAGCAAGCGGGCTTCATCCAGTTCATAAAAGGCCGAGACCCCGCCGGCATATTCATCCATAATCTTCTGAAGCCTTTCCTCCATCTCCTCCGGCCGGACTCCGTCTTCCAGAGAGTTGAAACGGTCAATCGGCCGGTAAATCCGCCGGACCATAGCCTCCAGTTCAAGTTCATCCGGTTCATAGGCATTAATCCCAACCGCCTCCCGCAAGTCTTTGACTACCGTCCGGGCCGCAATAACCCCTTCGGCCCAACAGCCGCTGATAAATTTGTAAGGATAACCTCCGGCTACATCCCCAGCCGCGTAAAGCCCTGGTAACGTCGTCCGGCGCTCTTTGTCAATCCAATAGCCGGCCTGGCAATGTCCGCCCATGATGTACGGCTCAGTCCCGCAAATTTCCACCGGACTCCGGCCGGGATCAAACTCGTTGGCGGCCCATTGAAGGACAATCCCCGGGTACATATCCAAGTAGGCCGCTTTAAGCTTTCGCACTTGCTCTTTGGTTAAATGCCGGGTGTCCAAGTAACAAGGACCCCGCCCCTCCTTAACCTCCCGGGTCGGCCCATAAACCCTGAGACAGGTTGGGGCTCCTTCTCCACCGGCATGACGGTAGCGGATTTTCATAAATTCCTCTCCACGGGAGTTGGTCTGCTTGGCCCCAAATCCCAGGGCCAGCGTTCCGGTGGGGCAGATGACGTCTTTGGTCCTTAAGGCTATAAACCGCATCTCCAACCCGGTTAATTCTGCTCCGGCCCGGATCCCCATGGCATATCCGGCGCCGGTATTGAACGGCGGATACCACATTTTATGGGCGGCCCCGCCCGGATTGTTGGGCCGGTATAAGCCGGCCGCTCCACCCGTACAACAAATAACGGCCTTGGCGGTTATTACCCGCAAGATCCCGTCCCGGACCCCGACTCCTACAGCTCCACAAACCCGTCCCCGATCAACCAGATAATCAACGGCGTTGACCCTTTCCAGGATTTCTACTCCGGCCCGGCGAACGGCCCGAGCTAAAACAGGTTTCAAGGATTCGCCGTTAATTTTGATATTCCAGCGGCCACGTGGTTGGTATTTGCCGGTTTCATCCTTCTGGATCGGCAAACCCCACTCCTCTACCTTGGCCACCACCCGGTTGAGTTCCCCGGCAGCGGAATACACCAGATCTTCCCGGATCAGACCCATGGCATCATACCGGACATACTTGGTGAACGACTCCGGCGATTCCCCGGGGTTTAAATAGGCGTTGATGGCATTCATTCCTGCAGCCAAACAACCGCTCCGTTCCAGATTAGCTTTTTCCAAAACCAGCACTTTCAACTCCGGAGCGATTTCTTTGACGGTGACTGCTGCCAAGCAGCCGGCGGCGCCGCCGCCGATGATCAACACATCCACCGAATGCCTGCTTGTTTTATATCGCAAAAAAGACACCCTCCCTTAAAATTCATGTTGTACTTTATGCACAACCTGGCTGGAGGGTGTCAATTCCGGTAAAAATGACCCTTTAATTGGAAGCGCCGCCGCTGCTCCCCGGGGAAGCCGGGGGCGCGGGCAAACCGTTTTCCGGAGAAGCGGTTTGCTCCGGTAAGGTTTCCGTCCGCTTTTTCTCATTTAAAACGTTGATTTTAACAATCCGCCAAACCTTGGAGACCGGCTCCAGGGTGTATTCGTCCAATCGTTGAAAGTACTGAATCTCTTTCGGCAAAGTTATCCGTAAAGTGTATTCAGCCCGGAATCTGGTCAAACCGCTGGTTTGAGTTAAAGGTTTAATCTTTAAATCTAAAAAATCTAGCTGAATGTTGTTTTTTTGAGTGTAGGTCATTCCTTGCTGGGCTTTATTAATGACATACAAATTAGTCACCATATCGGCATAACTATTCTTGGCATGATGCAAGGTTTCATCGACCAGACTGACGTTTAACTCCCGGACCCCTTGAAAATAATAATTTAAAACTTCCAGAGGCTTGTTCTTAGCGGTAATCACCGGTTTGGTTCCGGACCCCATAAAAAATAAACCCAGGGTAATAAAAAAACCGACCGCGGCGATAAGTGCGGCGAAACCGTATTTCCTCATCCAAAGCTGAAAACGTTCTTTAGTTTTGTGCCTCTTTAGATTAACCAGCGCTCTCTCCCGGTACTGCCCGGCCTCGGATTCACTGACCGTCAGTTTCCCTTCTTGGAGTAAATTAAGGAGTCTCGACTCTATTTCGGCTAACTCAACTCTCTTTTGGGGATCACCATCCAGGCAGCTCATCACCAGCCGGCTTAGGTCTTGATTGAGCTCCGGCCGCAAGTCTTTTAATGGCGCCGCCCCAATCTTTAAAATTTTAGCGATCCGTTCTTCCGGCGTCCCGGCTACAAAAGGATCCTCCCCGGAAAGCAGCCGGTAAGCTAATAAACCCCAGGAAAAAAGGTCGGACTTTTCAGTCCATTCCCCGCCCCGGATCACCTCAGGGGGGCTGTCGATCCGGTAATCCTCCGGCAGCAGTTTGCTTAAATAGTTATAAACCAACGGATCCTGCAAATAAAATTCCCCGGCCGGATCCTGCTTTAATAGACCGAGACTCAAGCCGCCCAACACTAGCCCTTGGGAATGGTACCGCCGGATGATTTTTAAGATCTCCAGCAAGGCTTGGACTATCCGTTCCGGATTCGTCTTTGCGAATGGTTCCAAACAATAAACCGAAGCAGCCTCACGAACCAGGTACAACTGGCCTTCGTACTTTTCCAAGCCGCTATACTTGACCAGCCTTTCGGAGGTAAGTTCCGATTCCCGCCGGATGACTCCTTTCAGCTCCCTTTGGAGATCCAACCGGAGGCTCTCGCGCGGCATCACCGGGAATTCAATCCTTTCCAGGATTACCTCCCGTTCATCCTCGGCTTTCATCACCAAACAATCGGGGCTTAATTCCTTGATCATTTGGTATTTCATAAGGTCCGCCTCCAGACAGCTTATTAATCATTATAATTGTAATTATACTATATAACGGATTTTTTTGCCCGGAATTCCCCTTATAGGCCCGGTTATAATATTTAAGGTTTCGGCTGTGTTCTTAGGAATAAATTCTCTGAGTCCTGCGCCTCTGTGGCTGAAATTTAGGAGGACATATCCCCGCTCCCCACCGGGCGCTGACTACCCAATGCTTATCTTGCCATTTGCATATTTGGGCAGGAGCGGGTATTTATTTAAACTTACACATTCGTAAATATCTTTTTCCAGACCAATCTCCTGTAAATAACGGCCGTGTTGGGTCTCTTTCAAGAAGGCTTCCAGTTTGTTAGCGGCTTTTTCGTAAACATACAGCGCCAACTTGGCCGAGTCGGTTAATTTCCCGGTTTGGCCGGACTTCAATTGGTCGACCATCATTCCGGCGCAGGCCAAATCCTCCAAGCATAAACCATGGTCTCTGCCGGAACATAACAAAACCGCGTCTTGTCCGCAAGCTTGCAGGTATTCGACAACCACAGCCAGGTTCAGAAATGACCCGATCAGAATCTCCCCGGCCCCTTGAGCCCATTTAATGGCCTTGGTTCCGTTAGTGGTGCAAAGAACCACTTTTTTTCCGGCCACTTTTTCGGAAGTATATTCCAACGGCGAATTTCCCAAATCAAACCCTTCAATCTTCAGGCCTTTCCGTTCACCGCCGGTTATGCATTCCCTAGGACCGATCTTCCGGACCAGATCGGCAACTTCCACCGGTTCCACCACCGGTATTACTTCGGAAGCCTTGTTTCCCAAAGCAGTAACAATAGTACTAGTGGCCCGTAAGACATCTATCGCCACCACTTTTTTGTCGGCCAAGCTAAAACCGCCCGCCGGGGGAAATACGAAAACTTCGATTAACACCGGGATTCCTCCGTTATTTTTTGGGATTAATGGGCTGGCACTTTTTGATCAGTTTATATACCTTGTCCGGGTCAGGCTGCCAATATGCCTCAAAGAATTTCCCCGGCAGGGTGGCGCTGACGATATCTTTATCGGGGTTTACCTGATTGGCGAAACCGGACAATTGCAGCATTTCCTTAGTAGTAAGATCAGTATGGACATATTGCCTGCCTAATTCTAATAATTTAGCCGTTTTCATCAGGTTGTTAGATTGAAGGATTTTCCGGTAAATGGCTAACAATAATTGCCGCTGCCTCTCCACCCTGCTGATATCCCCCAACGGCTCATTACGGAAACGGACGTATTCTAAAGCCTTTTCCCCATCAAGCGCCTGCGGTCCGGGATCAAGTTTGATGTTGTACCGCCCCGGTTCGGTGGCGTAACGCATCTTTTTGTCGACATTGATAGTCACCCCGCCCACCAAATCAATCAGTTTTTTAAAGCCGTCGAAGTTGATCGCCGCGTAACGGTCGACTTTAACCCCGGTTAAGACGGTGATCGCTTTTTTGGTGAGCCGGTAGCCGCCTAAAACGCTGGCCTGGTTTATTCTATCCAAACCGTGCCCCGGAATATCCACCAAACTATCCCGGGGGATGGAGATCAGAGAGAGCTTATGCCTAGCCGGGTCGATAAATGCCAGAATCAATGTATCGGTTCGCGGCAGGTTGTTCGGGTTGTCTTGGGATTTGGGGGCCAATATATTGAGGTCCGTCCCTATCAGTAGAAGAGTCATCGGTTTCTTTAAAACCAGGTTTTCCTTGATGACGAAACGGTTAATCCCATAAACTAAAAGCAGAACCATTAAAGCCACGGCTAAAAAAACTCCGGCCAACAGTACCTTTTTGTGCGGCTCTTTTGGCGCATACTGCATTGTAATCCCCTCCGAATTGCTTGGAATTATACCAAAGACTTTACCCGCAGACCTTAGATTTTAAATACCAAGCCATCTAAAAAAAGAATTCGCGGTAAATCCCGGTGTAACCTTTTAAATTTTGCAAATAATATCAAGTCGCATTCAAAGGCAGAGTTTGCCTTGCTTATAAGCGCTTACTTGGTATTATACCGTCTCCTTTAATAATATCTTCTCAAATGCCAAACGGTATAAACCCGGACCGGCCTGGCAAAAGAAAAGCCGCTGACCGCTATGAGCAGCGACTTGCTTTATAAAACTATAAAATAACCTGATTAACCCGGATCCGCCGGACTTTATTTGTAAAAACACAAGTAACCGGAACCGGGATTAGCGATTTTCCCTCTAACAAAGGGGCTTACTTCCAGTAAACGGAGATCAAACCGGATAAAGGTTTCAAAATCATTGACCACCGCGATCTCCACCTCCGCTACCCGGTGATATTCCCTTTGGTCTTGAAAGATAATCTCTCCTAAAACCTTCCCCTCCAATTGCTTATTCTGGATATCATCCAAAACCTTGGGTTCGATGGAATCGTTTTTATAAGCTAAATGAGTTAAATAACCGCTTCCGAGAGAAGTAATCATTTCAACCAACCATTTCTGAGTAACCAGCATTAGGAGGGTTTTAGGAGGTTGACCCGCCGTCATCTTCATTCCCTCCTCGCCTGTGTCCTTGCTAAGTTTTATGCATCTATTTATATCATATGCGGTTTTTAACCGAAAAGCTATCAAAGATTAATAACCCGGGCCTTGGCAACGGTCTTGGCTTTTTCAAGTTTGGCGGCTATTTCGGGTTCCACCGAATCCACGTTAATGACCATCAACGCGTTGCCGCCTTGTTTTTTCCGCCCAACCTGCATGAAGGCGATATTTATCCCCATTTGACCTAAAATTGTGCCGACCTCACCGATTACTCCCGGTTCATCTGTATGATTGATCACGATCATGTTTCCAACCGGCTCGACATCGAAATGGTAGCCTTCGATCTCTACGATTCGCGCCTCGTTGCTGTCGATGACCGTTCCGGATATGGTGGAGGCTCCTTGAGCCGTATGGAGCGTGACTTTGATCAGGCTTGAATAACCGGTTACATCCTGGTTCTTGACTTCATTTATCTTCAGACCGCGTTCCTTGGCCAAGAATAAGGCGTTGACCTGGTTGATCTCGTCGTCCCCCAGGCTGGCCTGTAACAGGCCTTTGACTACTAGAGTGGTCAGGAAGGAAGTATCAACTTTGGAGATATCACCTAAATAACCAACTTCTAATTTATTGATCGGGGGGGTTACCAACTGAGCGGCAAATTTACCCAAGGCCTCGCTTAAGCCCATAAACGGTTGCAAGGCGGCCCGGACTTCCGGCCGGAGGGGCGGTAAGTTAACCGCGTTTTTAAAGGCTTCACCCTTAAGGACCTTGATCACTTCAATGGCCACATCAATCGCTACATTTTCCTGAGCTTCCTTGGTGGATGCCCCCAGGTGCGGAGTGACCACGGTCTGCGGAAGATCAATCAGGGTGCGATCGGCCGGCGGTTCGGTAGGGTAAACGTCAATCGCGGCCCCGGCCACCTGACCCGACTTGATGGCCTCAGCCAGGGCATGTTCATCATAGATGCCTCCGCGGGCACAATTGACCAAACGGACCCCTTTCTTCATCCGGGCAAACTCTTTGGCTCCAAATAAACCTTTGGTTTCAGCGGTTAAAGGGGTATGTACGGTGATAAAATCAGACTCGGTAATGATTGTGTCTAAATCAGCCGCGGTAATACCTAATGAATTGGCTCTTTCTTCCGTTAGAAACGGATCATAACCCAACACGTTCATTCCCATCGCCAGCATCCGTTTGGCGACTTCGGTCCCGATACGGCCCATGCCCACGATTCCTAGCGTTTTTCCGTTCAATTCAACCCCGGTAAAGCTTTTCCGGTCCCAGGCCCCTCCCTTAAGCGAACCATGGGCCTGAGGAATATTGCGGGCCAGCGCCATCATCATGGCTATCGTCAATTCCGCGGTGGAGATGGTATTGCCGTCCGGGGCGTTTAAAACGATGATTCCTTTTTTGGTGGCTGCTTCCACATCCACGTTATCCACGCCCACGCCGGCCCTGCCGATGACCTTCAACGAATCGGCCGCTTCGATAATATCGGCGGTTACTTTGGTCTGACTCCTGACAATCAGGGCGTCATAATTTTTAATCTTGGCTAACAGTTCTTCTTTGGTGTGATCGGTCTTTACTTCCACCTCAAACCCGGCCTTTTTAAAGAGTTCGATACCGGCCGGGGTTATCGGGTCACTTACTAGAATTTTGGCCATCAAAAACACCTCTTCTTTTATTCTTTAAAACAAAAAAACCTTTCATCCTGTTAGGGACGAAAGGCCGCGTTGCCACCCTATTTTCCGGGGGTTAAAGCATTCATTCCCGGAACCTCACTTTAACGCTAACGGGTTAACCCGGCGGGTTTTAATAATCCCGCAGCTCCAAGGTGGATTCTCCCTTGCTTGACACTGGTTCACAGCCGCCACCAGCTCTCTTTGGAACAAGAAAAGGGATACTGCTCCTCTTCATTACCGGTTAAGTATATATTACTTATCCAGTATTATATAGTTATCAATCAACCGTTGTCAAGATTAGTTTTATAAAATCTCATTCCCGTTCTTATCGACCCGCCGGATCTTCTCTTCTTTCCCGGTATTGGCGTTGTAATAAAGTAAATAACGGTTGGCGCCTTCGGTGCCGGAAACCTCGTAACAAAGCACTTTGTTGAACATCTCATCCAATACCTGCGCCTGGCGGATTTTCTCCGGTTTAAAGTGCGGGTTCAACAGATTCCGGATTTGAGCTTCGCTGTAACGGGCTTTAGGGGTTTGGGCTTCATCGGGATTGTTAAATGTTAAATATGAAGTGGCGTCCATCCCTAAAATCTCCCCATTATCCTGGGCCACCTGCACTTTTACCAGCTCCGGGTAGCGTAAAACCCCGTTCCGGTTCGGAGCGCAAGTCACTGTGCTGATATTGGCAAACCTCTCCTGGGCGATGACCTCCATCCCGGAGTACCCTGCTTGGCTTAGGAAAGCCAGCGCTTTTGCCTTCGTCTGATCAGGTCCGAGTTTACTGGCGGTGACGGACCGGTTGCCGAGCATCCAGACGACATGCCCTCCTTTGACGCTGATGCTCAAGCGGCGTTCCCGGTCCGGCCGGCGGGGATCGCTAACCAGGACCATATAACTTGGGAATACTCCTTTAATGATTCTTTCATATTTTATCGTGGTCCCTTTGGCCTGAGGGCCGAGGAATTTACTGGCGATGGCCGTCGCATCCCTGGAACTTGTATTCTGACCGGTTAACCCGGTCGGCTTAGGCGTAAAATCGAGATTATTGCCTTGAAATTGAATATCGGGCGCCCGGCGCAACCCGTCTTCAAGCATTATAAAAGACTTGGTTACTTTATTGGTGTTTAGTTTCGAAGCCATGCCGGCGGCCCCCAAAGTTCCCATCCGGTCGACTTGCAGCCAGCGGAGCCTATTGTTGTAAAACTGCTGCCGCAGATTGTTCAGATGCTTGGAGACCAGCTGGGTTTGATCACGGAAACCTTTGAGAGTGGTCCATTCTTTACTGTCGACCGGAGAGCCTTTCAATAGTTTGTTTTGGGCGGTATTGAAACAGAAGGCGCTGGTCTTGGCGAGCAGCATCTTGGTCCGGGACAAGTCAACCGAGGTTAGGGGCAATTGGCCCAAATCAGCCTGAGAAGAGTTGGCCTCCCGCCAGATACTGGTCAGCAGTCTGACGGATTGAGTAAAGGAACCGGCGACCAACGCTTTGGACATAGCGGTTTCCATATTTCCGACATGGGTGGTCAGTTCCTCGAAAGCCCTCTGATACTGGTTCTCAGTGTTAATTTCCCATTGCCGCCTCGCCTGGTATTGAGAATACCCCCAACCGCAGGCCCCGATTAGAGCTAAAGCCAGAATAGGTATTATCAGTTTATTTTTCAAATAGACCATCCTTTCAATGGAATTCCTTTTAAAAGTAATATTCCCATGGAAAGGAGTGGGTTATGCATCAATTAACGGGTGGCGCCCTTTATTAAAGAAGTAATCACGGCAGTAACCGCCAATAAGGCGCCGACTATATAAGTAATGTGCAGGGCCCCCACAAACGCCGCTTTTTCAAGCTGGGCTCCGGCAAGCCCCTCAGCCCTTAATTGACCGCTTAACCAAAGCTTACTGGAGGTAAAAATGGCTCCGGAGATGGCTACCCCCAGTACCATGCCGATGTTCCGCATGGTGGCCAGCATACCTGAGGCGATTCCGCTTTTGGATTTGGGAACAGAGCCCATAATGGCATTATTATTGGGCGTTTGAAATAAGCCGATACCCAGTCCCACGATTACCATTCCCATAACTAAACTTATTTCGACCGAATCCGCCTTCAAGTTGCTCAATAGCCACATCCCCAAGGCCATAACGCCCATCCCGGCTGCGCTGATATAACGGCTGTCCATCCGGTCGGAAAGGGAGCCGCTTATCGGAGCGACGATCATCGTCGCCACCGGCATCGGCATATACAATAACCCGGCCTTTGAGGGCGGCAAGCCGCGCAATTGTTCAAGGTAAAACGGGATCAACAGGATGATGGTATATTGGGCCATAAAATTAAGCAGCGCCGAAAGATTGCTCATTGAGAAGAGCCGGTTGTTAAAGAGAAAAATATCAAACATAGGATAAAGAGTGCGTTTTTCCCAAACCACAAAAACCGGGATTAACGCCAGTCCGAGCAGAATGAACCCGATGATCATCCAATTCCCCCAGCCGTATTCCTCCACCAGACTCAATGGTAAAAGAATGCTGATCAGAGCGGCGAAAACAATCAAAGCGCCCGTATAATCAAATGGTTGAACCGTCCTCTCGCCGCTCCGGGGAATGACCCGGTCGGCCAGTAAAACTCCGATCAAACCTATAGGGATGTTGATCCAAAAGATACTCTCCCAGCCGAAGGTCGAGGCCAGAGCGCCGCCCACTACCGGACCGACAGTCAGGGCAATGGCAACGGCTACCGCATTGATACTTAAAGCTTTTCCCCTTTGGCTGGGGGCCACCGTATCGGTTATAATAGCCGGGCCCATAGCCATTAACATTCCCGCCCCCAGCGCCTGGATTACCCGGAAAAACACCAGCATCCAAACAGAGGTGGCAATCCCGCAGAGAAAAGAGCCGGCCGTAAAAATAAGAAATCCAGTGTTGTAAATGTTTTTGTGGCCGTACATATCCCCCAAGCGCCCGTAAGCCAGCAGCAGGCTGCTGACAACCAGGAGATAGGACATGATGGTCCATTCTATGGTGGACAAGGGCGCCCGGAAATAACTGCTGATGTTGGGGAGAACCAAATTAACCACACTGGAGTCGAGGGCCGACATGAAGGTGCCTATTCCCACCGCCAGTAAAACCGCTCTTTTTCTTTGAAAGAATTTCAATATTATACCAGCCTTCCATCGCCTGCTATAGACACGGTTTAACACGGATATTATTATACCAGATAAATAGGAAAGATGCAGTCCCTCTGAAAGCGGTTGTTTTGAAAATTTAATTTCCGGGGGATCTTTTATTTAGGGAACGGCCGGTAATTTCGGGCCAATTTCCGGAATATTTTAGAGGAATAGAGGAATTTCCCCGGTGGCTACGGAATATGCTATTAAGCTTTATTCAGGCAAGCATATCGTTTAATCAACGGGGGAGTTTCTCGGTGCTGCAATTAGTCGGCCTCTTCCGGCGCTTGTTGTACGGCCAGGCCGCCGAAACCTCAGAGTCATTTTCGTTGACCAAATTGAACCAGAACATCAGGATCAACATTCTCCACGGTATCTTTAATGTGGCCACCCTGGATATGATTAACCCGTTTACCGGCATTTTCGCCATGAAGCTGGGGGCCACCAAGTTTCAAGTGGCCTTACTGTCCTCGGCTCCGGCCGCCATCAGCCTGCTGGCGATGATTCCCGGCGCCAAATTCATCGACCGCCAACCCCGGAAAAAGAAGCTGACTTTCCTCTTCATGCTGGCCCACCGGATATTCTTTTTGATCATCGCTTGTATCCCTTTTTTTGAACCTACATGGAGAGCCGCTCTTTTTGTAGCCGTCATCGGGATCATGAATCTGCCGGGAGCTGTCAGTAACGTGGCCTGGCAATCATTTATCGCCCGGGTTATTCCGGCGGAACGGCGGGCTGAGGCTTTCGCCCACCGGAACCGGGCAATGAATCTGGTTGGAACAATTTTAGCATTGGGCGTAGGGTTTGTTTTAGACCGCTTAGCCTTTCCCCTCGGCTACCAGATCGTTTTCGCCTTCGCCTTTCTCCTGGCCATGGCGGAATTGGGAATCTTTAACCTGATCGATGAAGAAGCCGTCCAGATTTATAATATGCCCGAAGCCAACGGGGATAATGAACCGGAGGGCGCCGGCGTCAATCCCGGTTTCAAACGGATTCTTTCCGAAGGCCGTTTTGTCGGATACACCCTGGCTTCGATCCTCTTCTATTTTTCCTGGCAGATAGCCTGGCCTCTTTTCAGCTGGTATCAGGTGAAGGTTCTGGGAGCGAATAATTTTTGGATGAGCATCTTGAGTCTAATGAATACTGGTGGTTCCCTAGTCGGCTATGGTTTTTGGGTAAAGGTTTTAAACCGCTACGGTAATCTGAAGACCCTTTTCTATTCCACCCTGCCTATTTGCATTGTTCCTGCTGTTTACGCCTTTTCCCACAGCTTGTATACGATAGTGATCTTTAATTTGATCACCGGAGCCATATTTTCCGGTGTTAATCTAGCTCTTTTCAACGCGTTGCTCGAAGTGACCCCCGATCAGTCTAAAACCTCATTCATTGCCTACTACAACACCAGCATCACTGTTTCGGCGATTGTCGCCCCGGTTGCCGGGGTCGGCCTGCTGAAAGTAATGAACTTTCAATGGGCCTTTTTAACCTGCGCCGTTCTGCGCGTCGCCGGCAGTTACTGTTTTCTACTGGTAAACCGTTTGGAGGAACGGAAAGCGGCCGGTTAATACAGTCAAGATCATCCGTAAAAGGTGACTTGGCCCTGTAAGGGATGGACAAAAAGCGGCCTCAACTGAGGCTGCCCACCGGCTCCGGGCTCTGCTTGCCCAAGATATCTTGCAAATCCTTCTCCGGGGTGGTAATCGGCAGTAGATTATAATTTTCTTTCAGTATTTTATAAGCCGCCGGACTTACAAACGCCGGTAAGCTCGGACCGATGCGGATATTTTTAATTCCCAGATGAAGCAGGGTTAAGAGAATACAAACCGCTTTCTGCTCGTACCAGGAAAGGATCAGCGACAACGGCAGGTTGTTGATGCCGGTCTGGAAAACTTCAGCCAGGGCCTCGGCGATTTTAATGGCCGAGTAGGCGTCGTTGCACTGCCCCACATCAAGCAGCCTGGGAATCCCCTCGATGGAACCAAGGTCCATTTTGTTAAACCGGTATTTTCCGCAGGCCAGTGTCAATATTACGCAGTCTTTTGGGACTTGCCGGACAAACTCGCTGTAATAATCCCGGCCCGGTTTGGCCCCGTCGCAGCCGCCCACCAGGAAAAACCTCCGGATGGCGCCTTTTTTGACCGCCGCCACAATCTTATCGGCCACCCCCAAAACGGCGTCCCTGGCGAATCCCACCATGATCATTTTTTCCGGTTCATCGCCGGTGAATCCCTCTTCTTTTAGGGAGGCCTCGATAACTTGACTGAAATTACGGTCCTCGATATGGGTTACTCCCGGCCAGGCCACCAGCCCGCTGGTAAAAATCCGGTGTTGATAGCTTTTTTGCGGTTTTTGAATGCAGTTGGTGGTCATCAGGATAGCCCCCGGAAAATGTTCAAACTCCTTCTGTTGATCCTGCCAGGCCCCGCCGTAGTTTCCCACTAACTGGGGGTATTTTTTCAAGCCGGGATAGGCGTGAGCCGGCAGCATTTCGCCGTGGGTATAGATGTTGATGCCTTTTCCGGCGGTCTGCTTTAAAAGTTCCTCCAGATCCTTGAGATCGTGTCCGGAGACCAGAATGGCCTTTCCTTTTACCGGGGTAATCCGGACCGGAGTGGGAACCGGATGACCGTAACTTTTGGTGTTGGCCTCATCGAGCATCTCCATCACCCGCAAGTTCACTTCGCCGACTTTCAGGGCCAAGCCCAACAACTCCTCCAGGGTGAACCTGTCTTTGGTCAGATCGTCCAGAGTCCGGTGGATGAAATCGTAAACCCGGTTCTCCTCCACCCCGAATACCCTGGCATGATAGGCGTAGGCGGCCATTCCCTTGACACCGTAAGTAATCAAATTTTTTAAACCGGCGATGTCATCGCCGAAGGTTTTATGCTCCTGCTCCGGGGAGAGTTCCTCGCCCTGGCGGATCAATTCACTTAGACCGTTGGAAGGTTCCCAGGCTGCCGGCCCTTTAAGAGTTTCCACCGGTTTTTCGGCTGCAGCGGCCGCGTCTTGATAGAGTTTTTGAGCTTGTTTTTTAATCGCGGCGGCTTGAAAGAGTATCTTTTTCAAACGTTCCGGATCGAAGTTGACGTTGGTAACGGTTGTAAAGAGCGCCTCCAATACAAACCCGTTGATCCCGGGGTCGCGTTTGCCTAAGTCGGCCGCGCGCCGGGCGTACATCGAAATCCCTTTGACGGCATGTAAAAGCAGGTCTTGAAGGGCCGCGGTATCCTTATCCTTGCCGCAGACCCCCGCCTTGACGCAGCCCTTTCCCTGGGCTGTCTGTTCACACTGGTAACAAAACATCGGACTCCTCCTCTAGGCTTAGCCATCTTTAAAAAATCTTCTCCAAATATAAATTCCCCGTTTAAGTAAAGTTTAGTATGGTTTTTGGTCGGCTTTGATTAACAAAGGCTCTGCCGGAAAAAACGTCAACCCTCATTTATTTATCAGTTTAGCCCCTCAACCCCCATAACATTTTGGCCGCCACCGCCAGGGCTATGGTGATGAAGACTGGTTTCACCACTTTTGCCCCTTTGGTCAGGGCCAGCTTGGACCCGACCTGCGCCCCGGCAGCCATGGCCAATGCTACCGGAACCCCTAGGAAATAATCGACCTTCCGAAAATAGATGAATAAAGCCAAGGAGGTAATATTACTGATAAAATTGAGGACTCTGGCGTTGCCGCCGGAATGTAAAAAATCAAATCCATAGATCATGATTAGGCCGAACATCAGAAATGACCCGGTCCCCGGTCCGAAAAATCCGTCGTAGAAACCTAAAAATAGCGCCAGCGCCATTCCGGCCGGGACATTTCCGGGATTGATCCCCCGGAAACGGTCTTCCGCCCCGAGCGTCCGGGAGAATAGACTGTAAACCCCCACAATCAGAATAAGCGCCAATACTAAAGCATTTAAAAGCCGCCGGTTGATTTGGAGGACTGTATGGACGCCTATTACAGCCCCGATAAGGGTCGCCGGCATTAAATACTTCAATAGGCCCCAATGAACTTTAGCGGAACGGGCGTATCTAATAGAGCTGGTTAGAGAACCGGCGGTGGCGGCAAATTTGTTAGTGCCCAAGGCCAGATGGGGCGGAACCCCGGCCGCCAGAAAAGCCGGAACGCTGATCAATCCTCCTCCTCCGGCGATGGAATCGACTAAAGCCGCTCCGAAACCGGCCAGACATAGAAGAAAAATTGTAAGCAGCTTAAAACCCCCTTTAACACATCAATTCGACATCGGTGCAAATTGCCTTTCGGGAGGTTAATACCAACGTTCATATAAATCCGGGTCACATCTCAAGGATATATTTGTCAGAGACTTATTTCGAAGGATGGCCTGCCAATTCCTTCAAATTCATCCTGAACTTTGCCGCCACTTCCAGAGCTAAAAGCTATAAATTCAGGGGGATAATAACTTAACTTTTTATTTAAGCCAAATGGTATTCAATATCATCTCAAGGAGGCATCCAATGTTCGGCCGGCTAATAAGAAAACTGAAAGCGGCTATTGAAAAAGGCTTTAAAAATCCGGATCCGGGCCCTCAGGAGGAACTCATTTCCCCGGACCTCCGGCAAAACCTCGATCGGATCGGCGCTATTTTAAGCCAAAGCCCGGATGTGGTCATTCGCCAATTCACCATCTGTATTGACAATGGCTGGCCGGCCGCTATAATCTATATCGATGAACTGGCGGATAAAAAGACCATCAACGACCATATTCTCCGGCCGCTGATGGTCGACACCGTCAAAATAACCGCTGAAAAAACTGGCCCCTTGGTAAAGGATCTTCGCTGGATAGAGGATCATCTGATTAGCGTCAATGAACTCTCAAGAAGCTCCACCCTTGACCAGGTAGTCGCCGCCGTTATAAAAGGCGACACCGCTTTGCTGGTTCAAGGCTTCACTAATGGCTTGCAGATCAGCTCCAAAGGCTGGGAGAAACGGGCGCTCAGCGAGCCGGAAGTGGAGGTTGTCCTCAAAGGGCCCCGGGATGGCTTTATCGAAAACCTCCGCACCAACACCGCGCTGATCCGCCGGAAGATCGCCCACCCCGATCTGACCTTCGAACCAATGCGCATCGGCCGTAAAACCCGGACAGATCTATTCATCGCCTACATCCGGGGGATCGCCCGGGAAGACCTGGTGGCGGAGGTCCGCCGCCGGATCGAACGGATCGACACCGACTCCGTGCTGGCAGCGGCTAATGTCAGCGAATTTATTGAAGACGCCCCGTTTTCGATCTTTCCCACCACCGCCTTTACCGAACGCCCCGACGTAGCGGCGGCCAAACTCTTGGACGGACGGATCGCCATCATCATTGACGGAACCCCCACCGTCTATACGGTCCCGGCGCTCTTCATCGAGGGTTTTCAAAGCCCGGACGACTACCACCTGCGCCCGTATTACGCCACCCTTATCCGCTGGGTCCGTTACCTGGCCTTTTCCTTGACCGTCTTTTTGCCTGCTCTCTATGTGGCCATGGCCTC
>JBLNCU010000128.1:0-7388 GCA_050260935.1 Bacillota bacterium | reverse complement strand
GCTTCCGTGGTTACCGGCCGGTTTTTGCTAAGGGAAATTAAAATTTTGCGGCAAACCGCCGCCGGAGCTTAATTCTCCTAAAAATTGGTTGACAGCCAACTGGCTATACTTTATAATATGTATATTATATACATTTTGAAAGGAGTTCGGTTAACGATGATGGCTGTTAAGGTAGCGCGTCCCTAACTGAATACCGGCCGGAAGCCCTTTTTCTAAAGGTATCCGCCGTCCGCCATTGTTGAATAACCACGCCTTTAAAAACCAGTACAACAGGCACGAGTTATCGTGCTTTTTTATTTCCGGAAATTCCGTAGGGGGCTTTGGCTATGGGATTTTTTTATGACCTGGCGGGTTTTTCAAAGGAGGAGTCGCCATGAATAAAAAGATGTTAGTCCCGGGTTTAAATGTCCGAATGGGGTGTTCTTTTTGAAACGGTTAACCAAATATCTAAAAAAATACCGCTGGTATTTTACAATCGCCATCCTCTCCATGCTGATCAGTATCGGGTTGGATATGTTCAACCCTCACCTGTTGAAACTAATTATCGACCGGATTATCGTCGGGCGCCAGCTTTCATTGTTAAATCAAATCCTGCAGGGCCTCCTCGGGATTACCATCAGTCGCGCCATTCTCGGTTATATCAAAGAGTTTCTCTTCGATTACGGCGCGCAGAAAGTCGTTACCGATCTCCGGCAGGATCTTTTTGATCACCTGCAAACCCTTTCCTTCTCCTACTTTGACGGAGTGAACACCGGAGAACTGATGTCCCGCCTTAAGGAGGATATCGATAATGTTATGCGAACCGTAGCCTTCGGGTTTATGCTCTTTACCGAACAAGGAGTCTATTTCATAGTGGCCTCAGTTCTTTTATTCATGCTCAACTGGAAACTGGCTTTGCTGGCTTTGACGGTTATGCCGGTAATAGCTTTTATCGCCTTTAAATTGGAGAATCAAATCGGAGCGGTCTATGACAAAATCAGCGACCAGGCGGTGTTGATCAACACCACCGCCCAGGAGAACCTGGCCGGGGTAAGGCTGGTTAAAGCCTTTGGCCGCGAAAAGTACGAAATCGGAAAATTTTTGGACCAAAACCAGGAAAACTACAGACTTAACATGGAGCAAGCGGCCATCTGGGGGCGGCACTACCCCCGGATCGAACTCCTGACCAACCTAGCCATAGTCTTGGTTACCACCGGAGGCGGCTATCTGGTGATCGGCAGGGAGATCTCCGTTGGCGCGCTGGCGGCCTTTAGTAACTACCTTTTCATGCTGATCTGGCCTATGCGGATGCTCGGCTGGCTCACCAATATGCTGGCGCAGACCATGGCCTCCCTGAAAAAGATTGAAAACCTTTTTCAGGAGAAACCGGCGGTTCAAGATCCGCCTAAACCGGTAATTCCCAGGGAGATCACCGGGCGGTTGGTCTTCGAGAATGTCTGTTTCGATTATAATGGCTCGGCTGTTTTGAAAAACATCAATTTGGATGTCAAAGCGGGCGGCACGATAGCAATCATGGGCCTGACCGGCTCCGGAAAAAGTTCGCTGATCAACCTTATCGGCCGCTATTATGATTGCGGCTCCGGTTGTATTCGTTTCGATGGGGTTGATATTAAAGACTGGCCTTTAAAACTGCTTCGGAAGGAAATCGCTCTAGTGATGCAAGAGACTTTCTTGTTTTCCGAGACAATCACTGAAAACATCAAATTCGGATCACCCGGAGCGACTCCGGCGGAGGTAATGGCTGCGGCTAAAGACGCCGCTGTTGACGAGTTCCTGGCTGAACTGCCCAATGGTTATGAGACCGTCATCGGCGAACGGGGCATTGGCCTCTCCGGCGGGCAGAAGCAACGAATTGCGCTGGCCCGGGCCTTAGTTAAAAAAAGCAAGGTTCTCATTCTCGACGACGCCACTTCCAACTTGGATATGGAGACCGAATATCGTATTCAACGGGCGCTGGAACGGCGGACCGGTATCACCAAGTTTATAATCGCCCACCGGATCTCGGCGGTCAAAAATGCCGATGAAATAGTGATCATTGAAAACGGAGAGATAGTCGAAAGGGGTAACCACTGGCAATTACTGGCGCTCCGCCAACGTTATTACGAGATCTATAATGAACAGTATCAGGGGTTGTTGGAACTGAAGGAAAAGGAGGTCAATCATGCCGTTTAACAGCCTAAAGGACGATGAATATATCAAAGAAAGCATTGATCTGGTGATTATCAAACGCTTGCTCGCCTATTTAAAACCTTACAAACCGGAAGTCGCCTTAACCCTTTTACTGATGGGCTTGGTAACCGGTATTGAACTGTTGAACCCCTATTTTTTAAAGCTGGCTATTGATAAATACATCGTCAATAAGGATATTCCCGGTTTACTCCTCCTGGGTCTGGCCATGGTAGTCATCAAAGTGGTCTCTTTATATTGCGCCCGGGGCCGGATTAAAATCATGGCCGGAGTAACCAGCCGGATCCTGCTCACCATCCGCCATCAGCTCTATGCCCATATTCAAAAGCTGCCGTTCAACTTCTTCGACAGTCGGCCGGTGGGAAAGATCCTGGCCCGGATCATCGGGGACGTCAATTCTTTGAACGATCTCTTCGCCAACAGTGTTACCAACTTAATCCCGGATCTGGCAACCATTCTGGCGGTGACCGTGATTATGCTCTCCATGAACGCCCGCCTGGCGCTTGCCGCCTTGATAACCCTGCCGTTTTTGATTATTTTCATGGGTTCCATTCAGGTAATCTCCCATAAACGCTGGCGCATTCACCGGAAAAAAGTCTCAACCCTCAATGCCTTTACTCATGAAAATTTTTCCGGAATCCGGGTGGTTCAAAGCTTCACCTCCGAGGAGTTCACCAGTAAGATTTATCAGGACTTGGTTCAAGACTGCCGGCGGTCTTTCATAAGTGCGGTGCGCCTGAACGACTGTTTCTGGCCCTCGGTGGAGATCTCCTGGGGTCTGGGAACCCTGGCGGTATCTTGGTACGGAGTTCACTTGTTAAATACCGGGAACATTACCGTGGGGCTGTTGGTGGCCTTTATCGGCTACATCTCCATGTTCTGGCAGCCGGTTATGAACATCAGCAATTTCTATAACACCCTGGTCTCCAACATGTCCGGGGCGGAACGAATCTTTGATATTCTGGATATCGAGCCCTTGATTAAGGACGGTCCCGACGCCAAACCGCTGCCCCCGATCCGGGGCGAGGTCATCTTTGACCGGGTTTGGTTTGGATATGAGACCGGCCAGAACGTATTGACGGATGTCAGCTTCCGGGTCGAACCCGGCGAAACCGTGGCTTTAGTAGGCCCGACCGGCGCCGGAAAAACCAGCATCATCAACTTGATCAGCCGTTTTTACGATACCCACGAAGGTCAAGTGCTGATTGACGGCTATAATGTCAAGGAAGTGACTTTGGAGAGCCTGAGGAGCCAGTTGGGTATCGTTCTGCAGGATACTTTCCTTTTTTCGGGGACGATCAAGGAGAATATCCGCTATGGGAAACTGGACGCCACCGACGAGGAGATCATTGCCGCCGCCAAAGCCGTTCATGCCCATGAATTCATTATGAAACTGGAGAAAGGGTATGACACTGGAGTCAACGAGCGAGGCTCCCGGCTCTCCTTCGGCCAGCGGCAGCAAATTGCCTTCGCCCGGGCATTGTTAGCCAACCCCCGGATTCTGATTCTCGATGAAGCCACCGCCGGAATCGACACCCATACTGAGCGGCTGGTGCAGCGGGGAATCGCCAAGCTTTTGAAAGGGCGCACCTCCTTCGTCATTGCCCACCGGCTTTCAACCATTCAAAACGCCGACCGGATCATGGTCGTCGATAATGGGAAAATTATTGAATCCGGGACCCATGAAGAGTTATTAAAACTGAAAGGCTTGTATTATCGGTTGTTCATCGCCCAATTTAAATTTTTGGACGGAAATGCACAAGAAGCGATTAGTTGAGGAAGTAAAATGAAAACCGCGAGTGGTTTTTCCCACTTATTCATCTCGA
Organism: Bacillota bacterium; assembly: GCA_050260935.1. GTDB lineage: Bacteria > Bacillota > UBA4882 > UBA8346 > UBA8346 > UBA8346. Next base: position 3,375 of record JBLNCU010000128.1, on the reverse strand, counting down.
ATGATAGGGGCTGTCTCAAGATTAACTTTTGAGGCAGCCCTTGACTATCCCATTATGAAATTAAAAATTTTATTAAAATTTAACCTCTACCCTGCATTCTTTACCGTCCCACAGAGTTTCTACCACCCGAAACTGTAATTCCGGGTTTAAACCTTTAACCATCCCCTCCATCGGATTCAGACAATAAATATAACAAGGGCTCGAAGCATTCATTTTCTTTGCCAGAGCACATAGCAAGCAACCAGATGCTACAGCTGCAAAGCCATTTTCCAAACTTGTTATTTTCCAATCGGCGCATCCGAAAATATCCGCCAACACCGTAAACACTTCTTCAGGATTGGTGATACCGAGATTTTGAGCACCGGCTTTACCGGTTAAAAGTTGAATCTTGCGCTTCTCGGCGGTGACCTCTTCCAGGATCCCGGCCTTTCCGAAATGGTTCACCGCGTCCGCCAACACACCGGCATAAATCATTTGTAAGGACTTAAGTTTCATTTCCAACTCCATTTCAAAAAACCTCCGCTATTTTATTGTTTTGGACTTTCAATAAAATTAGTGAAGGTTTCAATAAGTCTGTGACAGCTTTAGAGATATTTTTCCCAATAGTTTTTCCCCGGCAGGACTTGTTCAGACTTCCTGAAAAAGTTGATTTGGTTTACAGAGGCGCGTATTTTCTCATAATTGGCGGGTAAATCGATCTTTTCAACCAGTTTCCTCATCCGGCACCGGCAACTACCTTCCGGGTTGTATAACAGGCACTCATCACTCAGGAAGTTTTTAAGTTTACGACGGGACCGGGAAATAACCTGCCGGATGGTCAATTCATCTTTTGCTAAAATAGCTGCAATCTCCGGGTAGGAAACACCGGCAATGTACCTGAATAAATAAGCGATTCGGGCTTCGTTATCCAGGCAATGCAAAATCCCGGTCAAACATTTATCACACATCTCCTTGACCCATAGCGCATGATCGTAATCAATCTCCACCGGAGCCTCATATTCCTCACCATGAAAGTACGATCTTAAAAAACGGGTGGAATATGTTCGTTCATCCGCAGCATACCGCATCACTACCCGGTGAGTTATTGTATAGAGCCAGGTGGAAAATTTAGAGCGATTGTCAAATTGAGGATAACTTTTAACAACTTCCACCCATACCTCTTGGGCGGCATCTTCTGCAATTTCGTTGTTTTGCAGCATTTTTCGGCAGATGGCGGAAACCATTTTACCGTATTCTTCGACCATTGATGATGGTAACTGTTTAAGTTCTTTTTCTGAAATCATTGTTCCTGTTCCGGGATTAATACCTTGACGCCTGCTATGGCGGCTAGTTTTTGAAAATCCCGGCCGTGCCAAGCAATTTTGAAATTAAGCCAAGAAATTTCTGAATTAAGCCAAGCAATTTTGAAATTTAACCAAGAAACTTTTGAATTAAGCCAAGGAATTTTGAAATCAAGCCAAGGAATTTTGAAATCGAGCCAAGGAATTTTAAAATTTAGCCAAGCAATTTAAAAATCGAACCAATCACAGGATTGGCGCATTAATTGACTCCGGCGCTTCCAAATTACAGGAACCGGTTATTTCACGCCGCGATTTCCGCACTGCTGAACAGACCGGAATCACAATCCCCGCTGAAAATGCGGACAATTCTTCCGGCAGTTATTACAGACATAAACATTATAATCCCGGCCGGTTTTAGCCGTCGAATACTTCCGGCATTTTGATTGATCAACCGTCACCCCGTCCAAGGCTCTTACCGGACAAGCATCAATACATATCCGGCAATTGGGCGGGCAAACCGGATCGGTGGCCAACGGATCCGGTTCCAAATCAATATTGGCTAACACTGCGCCTATGTAAATCATGTTGCCGAACCGGCGGTTGATTAAAAGGGTATTCTTGCCGAGAATACCCAAACCGGCCAGATATCCGGCATGGCGCATCGATAATATACCCATTCCACGCATTTTTTCGGCATCCCAATACTCATAGGGGGTATCACAAGGAACCATTACAGCTTGAATACCCTTCGTTTGAAGTTTGCGGCAAAGCGACAGCCCCACATGGTCCAGCTCCATAAATGTAACGTTGGACGAATGGGTATAGGGGATAAAATTGTCTGCTATAACAGCTCCATGAGGGAAGCTTTTTAAATATACAACCACAGATTTACAGTCCCGATAGATATCGGTCGGATGAAACCCATGGGGAGCTCCGGCGAATCTTTCAATATTGGCTATTCCGCAATCTTCGGCGCCGAGGTTAATAACCATATTCTTAACTTCATCGGCATTAATCATTAAAAAACCTCTTCCCTGAATTCAAATTAATAAGTAAAAAGTCCCGTTTCTAAATATATATTAATTAATCTTTAGTCAATTCCGCAATCCTGCGGTTGATGTTTCCCCGACAAAGCCCGCCGTGATAACAAATGACAGCTTCAATATTATATTGGTTCAGCTTTTTTAATGACTTCAATGCTTGATCCATATCGAAAGTGAATTGCGGAGCCGGTCCCAATAATTTCCCATTTGAGGCATTCAAGGCGTCGCCGCTTATCAAAATCTTACCCCGCCTAAGGTATAAGCAGATATGACCGTGGGTATGTCCGGGAGTATGAATGACTGTAATACCGCCGCAGTAAGGAAGCTCTTCACCGTCTGTCAAGGTTTGGTCCACTTTATTGACATACATTGCCCTCATTTCCCGGCGTTTCTCTTCCGGTAAGGATTCCAACTGGGCAAGCCTTTCCGCCGTCATTTTCAGCGGCGTTTTATCCCCCTGAATATAAGGTTTTTCCGCTTCATGAGCCAGCAACTTAATGGTTCCCGGTGCTTTATTCAATATGCCGGAAAGGGTTCCTATATGATCCATATCGTGATGAGTAATGATCACCTGCCGCAGTTTTTCAAAAGGCACGCCGGCCCTTTCGATTGCTTCCCGAATTTGCGGCAGTAGGCCCGGCAAACCCGTATCCACCAGAATTGCCGTATTTTCATCCCAGATTAGCGTGGGATAAATGACGGCCGGTCCCATGGATAAATCGGCGGAAAGCTCCAACATTTCTACACCAGCGGTAATTCTCATCGTACTTCCCCCTATTATAATTTGTAAAGCTCCCCGTATTTGCTACGTAAATAATTGATATAAGGGCCGATCTCTATCGGACGGCCGGTGGCTCTTTCGATTATCTCCTGGGCCGTGTACTGACGACCGTACCTGTAAATATGCTCCCTGAGCCAACCATGTAAAATACCGAAATTTCCAGCGGCGATGGCGGCCGGGATCTCCGGGAACGCCTTGAGCGCCGCCTCATAAAACTGGGCGCTTAAAATGTTCCCCAGAGTATAGCTTTGAAAATAACCGCCGATGGTTC
>JBLNCU010000127.1:0-7446 GCA_050260935.1 Bacillota bacterium | reverse complement strand
CTCTAGATATCTATTGTGATAAGCTTTTTTCCTTAAATAAGGTTCTTATGTAATCCCGCCGGTTAACCTGTTAGAAAAAAGAGAATCCGTTCGAAATTGCGAATTTGTATTCAACTATTTTTAAGGAGCGGATTGACGGGATTTCATTTTTTAGGCGTCGGCATCACCTATTTAGGTAAGCGCAACCGCCGGCACTTCTTTAACAATTGCCGCCACTGCGGCAGATTTTCTAAAATCGAGTTGTATGATGTTACGGCCTGTTTCTCCATTCTCATTCCGCTGTTCCCGCTGGCCCGCCGCAGGATTATCAAATCCATTGCTGTTTGAAAAGAAAAGACCAGCCCTTAAGTGAGTTACAGGCCAGCCGCCCGGTAATCCTTAGCCCCGCTTTATACCCATCTCTTTCATTAGGCGTTCTATGCGTTTTCGGCTGCACCGGACTCCTTTTAATATGTCATATTCCGTTATTCTTGCCTATAAAGCACTCAATTTAAACAGAAAGGAATCTCTGTTCTTCCTGTAAAGACGCTCCTAAAAGCCCGCCGCCAGCTCAACCGGTAGAGACCGCGGAGGGGTAATTGATAAAAACAATTCACTCTCTAATAAAGACTCTGGAGAATTGCAGGGACCCTAAGGAGAATCAACGGGATTTTCCGGAGAATAATCAAGATTCTCGGGAGAATGGCGGAAATTTTCCCGAGAATTAGTAAGATACTCCGGGGAATTTTGGGGATCTCCGGGAGAATTCCGGAGATTCTCAGGAGAATAACGGTAATCCTTAAAAGAATAATAAAAATTCTCTATAGAATTAAGGGGATCCTCCAGAGAATAACTGAAATTCTCCGGGGAACCACAGAGATCCTTCATAACAATTTAAATAACCAAAAAAGGGATTGTCCGTTTTTTTGTTGAATAAATCCAGGTGTTTTTTAGTAATTGATTGGAGGATTACCATGAAAGCTTGGGGTGGCCGTTTTCAAAAAGAAGCCGGGGCGTTGATGGATGATTTTCATTCTTCGATCCGTTTTGACTACCGCTTAGCCGATGAGGACATTCAAGGCAGCATCGCCCATGCCGACATGTTGGGCGACTGCGGAATCATCACCCGGGCTGAAGCCGATAGAATTATTATAGGGTTAAAAAGGATCCAGGAAAAGATCAAGGCCGGTCAGGTCGATTGGGATATAGCGTCCGAAGATATTCATATGAATATTGAAAAACTCCTGATCCAGGAGATCGGAGAGCTCGGGAAGAAATTGCATACCGCCCGGAGCCGGAATGACCAGGTGGCCCTGGACACCAGACTGTATATTCGTAAAGAAGTGGCCAACCTCCAAAACCTGTTGCGGGATTTGTTCAAAACCTTGCTGGAGATGGCCGACCGTGAGCAAGAGACCATTTTACCGGGTTACACTCATTTACAACGGGCTCAACCGGTTCTCCTCGCCCACCATCTTCTGGCATATTTTGAAATGTTTAAACGGGACCATCAAAGGCTTGAGGATTCACTAAAAAGGCTGGAATTGTCCCCTCTCGGCGCCGGTGCTTTGGCCGGGACGGGATTCCCCATCGACCGGCAGCGGGTCGCCACGGAGTTAAATTTTAAAGGGGTTATCCCGAACAGTCTGGACGCGGTCAGTGACCGCGACTTTGTGGCGGAGTTTATCTTTGCGGCTTCCCTAATTTTAATGCACCTATCCCGTTTTTGCGAGGAGTTGGTCCTCTGGTCCTCGATGGAATTTGGTTTCGTGGAGATGGATGACTCCTACAGCACCGGCTCAAGCATCATGCCGCAAAAGAAAAACCCCGATGTGGCGGAGTTGATCCGGGGCAAGACCGGGCGGGTTTACGGGGATTTGATAACCATTCTCACGGTTTTAAAAGGTCTACCCCTGGCTTATAACAAAGATATGCAGGAAGATAAGGAAGCGTTGTTCGATGCCGTTGATACGGTTAAGGGTTGTTTGAGCATCTTTATTCCAATGCTTCAAACGCTGGATTTTAAAAGGGAAAAAATGCTGGATGCCACCAAGGATGGCTTTTTAAACGCCACCGATTTGGCAGATTATTTAGTGGCCAAAGGTTTGCCGTTCAGGTCTGCTCACGGAGTAGTCGGCCGGTTGGTGAAATATTGTATCGATCATCAAAAACGCCTTGAAGAATTATCTTTGGAAGAGTTTCAAACCGAGTCGACCCTTATCGCCGATGATGTCTATGAAGTATTGGATACTTTGAAGGTGGTCGCAGTCAGGAATTCGTTTGGCGGGACATCATTTGAACAAGTGCGGCTTCAGTTATCTAAAGCTTTTGATTGGCTTAACTCTTTGACGTAAAGGAAGGTTTTAAATATGCGGATTATCGTACAGAAATTCGGCGGGACTTCAGTAGCCACGAGTGAGGGCCGGAACAAAGCCGTGGCCAAAATCATCCAGGCAAAGGAAGAGGGGTTTTCAGTAGTGGTGGTGGTTTCAGCTATGGGCCGTCAAGGGGAGCCTTATGCCACCGATACCTTAATCCAGTTGGCCAAGGGAATAGATAAGGATGTCGCCCCGCGGGAACTTGATCTTCTCATTTCCTGCGGTGAAATCATCTCCACTGTCGTTATGGCGCAAACTCTTGAAAAGAACGGCAATCCTGCCGTGGCCCTAAGTGGCGGGCAGGCGGGAATCATTACCGACAATCATTTTGGAGAGGCGCAAATAGTCGGCATAAATCCGGAAAACATCCTCCGCCATCTCGGCGAAGGCAAGATAGTGGTTGTCGCCGGTTTTCAGGGGATTACCGCCGGCGGCGACATCACCACTCTCGGTAGAGGCGGCTCCGATACTACAGCCACCGCCCTTGGTTCGGCTTTGGAGGCAGAAGTTGTAGAGATTTACACTGATGTGGACGGAGTAATGACCGTCGATCCCCGGATTATTCCGGAGGCCAAAATCCTTCGGGAATTAACCTACCAGGAGATTTGCGAGATGGCCAATAACGGGGCCAAGGTAGTCCATCCCCGGGCGGTGGCCATCGCCAGGGACAAAAAAGTGCCGCTCAAAGTGAAAAGCACTTTTTCCGATGATGGCGGCACCCTAATCAGCGAGGGGAAAGCCTCCCGGGTTATCACCGGTATCGCCCATCAAACCGGGTTGGGGCGTATTTTAGTCAAGGCCAAAAACGGTTTACTGGATTCCGAGGATGCCGTCAAGGTTTTTAAACTCCTGGCAGGTGCAGGAATCAATGTTGACATGAATTCGGTCTCCGCCGGCCAGCTGAGTTTTGTCGTCCGCCAGGATTTTCTGGCCAAAGTAGGGGATCTGTTGCTACCTTTAGGCTTTAATGTCGAGTTATTGCCGCATTGCGCCAAACTTTCCTTAATCGGGATCGGGATGCAGGATGTGCCGGGCATTATGGGAAGGGTAGTCGAGGCCTTGCATAAACACCATCTTAAATTGTTGCAGACCGTTGACTCGGAGATTACAATTTCTTGCCTGGTTCCGGAGGAACAAGTTTCCCAGGCGATAAAAGTGTTATATAATGAATTTGGCTTGTAAAACATACAAGGAGTGATTGCCGTGGATTTAAAATCTTTAATCCGGGAGGTGCCGGACTTTCCGAAACCGGGAATTAGTTTTAAGGATATTACCACTCTTTTAAAGGACGGCCGGGCTTTACAATATTCTGTGGACCAGCTGGCAGCCCATTTTCAGTCCGCCAAGCCCGATATGATAGTCGGCGCCGAATCCCGCGGTTTTTTACTAGGAGCGCCGCTGGCTTATAGGATGGGCTGCGGTTTCGTGCTGGTACGGAAGCCGGGAAAGTTGCCGGCCAAAGTAGCCAAAGTCTCTTATGATCTTGAATACGGTCAGGACTCCTTGGAGATTCATCTTGACGCCATTGTGCCCGGACAAAAGGTATTGATCGTGGATGACTTGCTGGCTACCGGCGGCACCATCTCCGCCACCGCCAAGCTGGTTAAAGAGTTAAAAGGCGAAATAGTGGGATTTGCTTTTTTAATCGAGTTGGACGCTTTAAAAGGCCGTGAGAAGCTTTTTCCATACGAGGTCTTTAGTCTGGTTCACTACGATGATGTTGAATAAAGTTGTTTATTAGGTGATTACGATGCCGGGCCAAAATTATTTTGATATACCCGCTATCAATCCTGATGAATTATCGCCGGCTGTTTGGGCATATATTGGCGACGCTGTTTATGAGCTCTTTATCCGGTGTCATCTATTAGCAGGCGGTCCGGCTAAAACGAAAACCTTGCATCATGAAGCAATTTCAATGGTTAGAGCTTCTTTCCAAGCCAACCTGGCCGGTCGAATAGAGCCGTTCTTAACTGAAGCAGAAGTAGAAGTTTTAAAGCGCGGCCGGAATGTAAAAAGCGGGCATATTCCGCCCGGCACGGATGTGCTAACCTACCGTCACAGCACCGCCTTTGAAGCTCTGATCGGTTATTTATATCTTAGCGGGCAACAGGCCCGCTTGACCCAACTTTTAAAAGAAGCTGTAAAGCTAAATGAAGTCAAGGAGAGATCGAATTAGAAAACCTGGGATAAACCTCCAGGTTCATTTTGTATAAAAAAGACTTGGCCCCAAGGATAAAATATAAACAAAAAATAATTATGGAGTTTAAGATGGCGGAACAAATCGAAGGCCGCAATCCGGTCATGGAAGCATTGCGCGCCGGGCATGAACTGGTTAAAATTTATATGCTGAAAGGGCAACTAAACAGTGGGCCATTACGGGAGATAAACGATCAAGCCGCTAAAAAAGGGATCCCCGTTTACCAGGTGGACATGGAAGCATTGAACCGGATGGCGGTCACCCGGAATCATCAGGGCATTATTGCAATTGCCGCTGAATGGAAATACGCATCCTTGCGGGATATTCTGATCCGGGCGGCTCAAAAGCCCGAGTCTCCTTTTTTATTGCTGCTTGACGGGGTCGAGGACCCGCAAAATCTGGGTTCAATCATCCGGACGGCGGAAGCCGCCGGGGTTCACGGTATTATCATCCCCGAGCGAAGAGCGGCCGGTTTGACTTCAGTGGTCGGCAGGGCCTCCGCCGGAGCGATTGAATATATTCCGGTCGCCCGGGTCACCAATTTGACTAAAACCATTGAAGAACTTAAAAAAGAGAACTTCTGGCTAACCGGAGTGGAGATGGATGGGACCGTCGAATTTCAACAAGCGGATCTTAAGGGGCCGATCGGCATAGTGATGGGCGGCGAGGGAGGAGGGCTTTCCCGTTTGGTCCGGGAACATTGTGATCAAGTAGTGAGGATTCCGATGTGGGGCCGGATAAATTCCCTAAACGTCTCCGTGGCCACCGGAATTGTTTTATATGAAGTAAGGCGGCAGCGTCTCGGGAATGATCCGCTGTCAAAAAAGTAGTGAATGATGTTTACCAGTTCAGGATGTAACGGGGAATAAATCTAAATAAAAGTTTTAAACCGGGTATTGTTTTTTCGGAAGGCAAATGATACAATTCTAAAAACGCCTGAAAACGTCCGGAAACAGTGGCCTGTTTTGGCTTTCCCTTGACGTTCAAATATCACTATTGTATAATATGAATATCTGTTGGACAGGCTTTTGCGTTTGTTTTTTACTCAGGAACAACCGGTTTCCAAAATAACAACCGGAGGCGATTGTAACGTGGGGGCAAAACCACAAAGAGAAGTTGCTGAGATTTATGATGTAATGTTGGATGAAACAATCGTTGAAGCCGCCCGCGAGGGTGACGACGCTGCTCAAGAGTATCTAATTAATAAGTATAAGAATTTTGTGCGCGCTAAAGCCCGGTCTTATTTTTTAATCGGCGCCGACCGCGAGGATATTATCCAGGAAGGTATGATTGGCCTTTATAAGGCCATCCGCGATTTTCGCAACGATAAATTGGCTTCTTTTCGCGCTTTTGCGGAATTATGCATCACCCGCCAGATAATTACTGCTATTAAAACCGCTACCCGTCAGAAACATATTCCTTTAAACTCGTATGTTTCATTAAATAAACCTATTTATGACGAGGAATCAGACCGTACTTTACTGGATGTTCTTTCAGGGACCAAGGTTACTGATCCCGAAGAACTGGTGATTAGCAGGGAAGAGTTCGTGGATATCGAACATAAAATGGGTGAATTTTTAAGCGACTTAGAGTGGAAAGTGCTTATGTCCTATCTTGACGGCCGTTCTTATCAGGAAATAGCCAAAGATTTGCGGCGCCATGTCAAGTCGATTGACAACGCCCTGCAGCGGGTAAAGCGAAAACTCGAACGCTATCTGGAGAAACGGGAAGAGATTAATTTGTAACTATGAAGTAATTAAAGCCTTCCGGATGGAGGGCTTTTTGATATGGAAAACAAATAAAACCATAGATATTGAAAATTATGGCAAAATTATTTCCTAGCGCTTCTAGGAGAGATTAATATCGATGATAATAAAGTTGCGGTCTTGCTCAAAGATTTAAGGTCCCAGTTTCGAACCTTCGGCGAAGGCCAGGAAGATTTGCTGGAGCGAATGGAACGATTAGAAACGACCGTGCTGGAAATAAAGAATGATTTAAATGATTTACGGATTGAAAATAAGCCTGAGCATAGGGAAAACCATCGTGAACATCAGCAATTTCTATAAATGATTAAAGAATTAGACCACGAGGTCCAAACGGAACTAAAACGCGTAAAATAAAGCCGGTTGTTAACCGGTTTTGTTGATATTGAAATGAAGTGGATTGGTTTGATCCTTCGGTTTCCCAAATCCAGACAACTGAGCTTATTATTAAACAGAAGAAACTTGGAATTTAAAGGTATAAAAAAAACATTGACACCGGGCGGACCTCGTATTATAATAATTTTTGCGTTCGACATTTGGAGGGGTTCCCGAGTGGCCAAAGGGGGCAGACTGTAAATCTGTTGGCTGACGCCTTCGAAGGTTCAAATCCTTCCCCCTCCACCATTTAAAAGTTTGAAGTTTGAAATGGTTTTAGCCTCTTAAATCGTAAATTAAATAACATCGCGGGGTGGAGCAGTTGGTAGCTCGTCGGGCTCATAACCCGGAGGTCGAAGGTTCAAATCCTTCCCCCGCAACCAATATTTAAACCTTTACGGATATTCATTAAGTTCGAAAAGCCCACATAGCTCAGTAGGTAGAGCGCATCCATGGTAAGGATGAGGTCATCAGTTCAATTCTGATTGTGGGCTCCATAATTTAATCCGGCAGGGTTTTTTTTATGGGTTATCATTCCCGTACTTGCTGGCGGTTTTTTCCGTGAAAGAAGGAATCTAAATTTTATTGTAGAATTAAAAGTTGTTTTATTATCAATAATACCTTTGGGATTTAAAGGAGGAAGAAAATAAAATGGCGAAGCAGAAATTTGAACGGACCAAGCCGCATGTAAACATTGGAACGATTGGCCACGTTGACCATGGGAAGACAACCACCACCGCAGCGATAACCCTGG
>JBLNCU010000126.1:0-15043 GCA_050260935.1 Bacillota bacterium | reverse complement strand
CTGGCTTTGACGGGGAAATTTTTGGGGAAGAAATGGGGCGACGCCCTCCCTTGGCTGACAAGGCTTGGGGTAGCCGCTATGGGAATAACGGCCATTTTCACGGCGGTTGTAATAATTCTATTTCTAATCCGGAGTTTTAGAGTTAAAAATTAAAGTTTCTAAAAAGCGTTGCCTTCTTTTTATTCCTTAAATCCTTCCCCTAAAACTTCACGGACGTCAGTTATAATAATAAAGGCCCGGGGATCAATCTCCTTAACGAGCTCCTTTAATTTTATCTCTTCCGCCCTGGAAATAACGGAGAGAATAACTTCTTTTTTTTGGGTGGAATATAAACCCCTGCCTATCAGTCCTGTGGCCCCGCGTTGTAAATCCGTCAATATTCTTTTGCTGATTGCCTGCGGGTTATCGGAGATTATAAAGGCAGCCTTGGCATAGTTCAATCCTTCCAAAACGGCATCCAAGGCTTTACTAGTAATAAAAAGAGTTATCATGGCGTAAAGGGCCAGTTCCACACTGTGAAAAACCAACCCGGCCAGTACTATCACTGTTCCATCAAATAACAACAGCGAATAACCAACTGAGATCCCGGTGAAACGGTTTAACAACTGAGCCGCCAAATCGGTTCCCCCGGTCGTTCCCCGGAAACGGAAAGCCACCCCCATACCCGCCCCGGTGATAACCCCGCCGTATAAAGATGCCAACAAAGGGTCCTTGGTTAAAGGAATTAGATTGACCATAGTATCCCAGAACTGAATCATAATCGAAAGAAAAGCCGCTCCAAACAGGGTTTTGACTCCAAAACGAGGGCCGAATTCCCATAAACAAGCTAAGAAAAGGGGGATATTTAACATTAACATGGTCAAGGCAACCGGCCATCCCCATAAGTAATAAAAAACCGTAGCCAATCCGCTGACCCCCCCGGCCGCAATCTTATTGGGGATTAGCAGCCAGACCAGACCCAGCGAGGTTACAGTTACCCCAATCAGGATTCCAAGGTAGTCGCGGATTTCCCGCCGTATCGCCACCCAGTTCCAGCCGGTAATCTTTTTAAAAACCGTTTTCAGAATAATTCACCCCCCGACTTTGTTTTTACCCTTACCGGCAGCGTAAAAAAATTCGCCAAAAGCGGATTAAATCCGGTAATAACTTCAATTTACGAGGATCTTGGAGCATCCGGTAACACCATTCATACCCCCGCCTACGGATAAAACCAGGCGCCTCCCGCTTGACCCCGGTAATGACTTCAAAAGCCCCGCCGACCCCTACCCCGACCGTCCCTTTAAGGTAAGGCAAGACCTCACTTAAAAACAGTTCTTGTTCCGGTGAACCCAAACCGGCAAATAAAAGGTTCGGCTGCTTCTCGATAATCTCGGCAATAACCCTGCTGCGCCTCTCTTGATAACTAAAGCCGTCCCTAACCCCGCTGACGGTTAACCCCGGCCACTTGCAAGAGGCCATTTCTTGCAACAACTTGGCGACTCTAGGCGAACCGCCGAAAAAGTAAACCGAGGAGCCGGTTTGAATGGCTATCTTTAACAATTGCCGTGCCAATTGGACCCCACACAGGCGTTCAATATTTGACTGCCCTTTTTTTTTCAGCGCCAGTTCGATACCGTATCCGTCAATTGTTACCAAATCAGCCTGCTGGATTACCCTTTTTAAGCGGGGATTCCGCTCCGCCGCCATCAGCATCGCCGCATTAAGGGTAACAATCTGCCTGGAGTTGTCGGGTGTCCACAACCAATCGGAGATTAGCTGGTAAATGTCCTGGTTATTGAGGAGATCTACTGGTATTTCTTTAAGAAAGACTGTGTTTCTCATAAATCAGCAATAAACTTCTTTAAAATAAGTTGATTTTCCAAGGCCCTGGCTTTCCAAAAGGGCAGTTGTTGCTCCCAAGACTTGCGCTCGACTAAAGGCTGATATAAAAAATTGATAATCCGGTTACCCAGTGTCAGCCACTCGCTCTTCGCGGTTGGTCTGTAGAACGGCAGGCTTAATTGTAAACAAAAACCCTCGATTTTGGGATCCACCGCCACTCCAAAGCAAGGGATATTCTGAACAACCGCGGCCACCAACCCGTGCAACCGGGTGCTGGCGACCAAATCCAGCCCGCCGACAGCCTTTTGCAAATCGCTCCAACCGGAAACAGGCAGAATCGTAAGATCTGAAGAAACGGCCAACTCTTTCAACAACGGCTGATCCCGGTCGTCAACAGCTATCAGAAATAATTCAATGTTTTGATCCCAGTTTAAACAGTCAATAAATTGGGTCCAAAATTTTTTCTTTAAAAAACCGTATGCTTGGATAAACAGACCTAATTTAAACCGTTTCTCGGTTTGATAAGCCCGCCAATAATCAACAACCGCCGCCTCCGGCAGTTGGTTGACTGCCAGTAAGGGTTCAGCGGTGATAAAGATCTCCGGTTGGCGGACATTCAATTCCGATAGGGAAATGATTGAAAGCCGGTCCCGGACGGTAATCAAGTCGGCCATCGATAAGACCCATCCCGCCAGTATCCTGCCAATCCGGGAGCGCAACGGGCCGATGCCCTGGCCATACATAAGAATTCGGACCTTCGATAATTTTGCCATCAATACCAGCGCACAATAATATATCAGACTTCGCAAACTGGTACGGTCCTGAAATAAGCTGCCCCCGCCGCCGATTAAAACATCAGCTTCCCGGATTGCTAAAAAAATATCTATAAAACTATATTTCCCGATGGATTCCACCTGATAAGCCAAGGCGGTTTCTTCCGGGGCGGCTGAGATCACTGTAATTTCGGCGTCAGGCTGCTCGCTGCGAATTAATGCGACCAGTTCCCGCAGGTTTGTCTCGTCGCCTAAATTACCGCGCCCGTAATAACCCAAAATTACAAATCCGTTCATATTTTCACAGACCCCTCATCCCTATTATTAAAATCGGTATTTAGCCAAAGGGCGAAATGAAAACGCCATCCCCAGGAAAAACCAGAAATAGCCCCCGAGCAACCGGCTTTGGGTCCAGGTTTCCAGGAAACCATAACCGAAAAAAATCGCTAAAATCAAGACCACGGCTTTCCCCGGATTAGGGTAACACCGGAAATCCCTTACTGTTTTAACTATTATATAAGAGAAGAAGACCAAGGTAAACAAACCGTTTTCCAGCCAAAGCTGTAAAAATAACTGATGGGCATGAGCGCCGATCGTATTTCCCATCTGGTACCACGGATAAATCCTGCCAAAACTTCCGGGACCGCCTCCCCATATCAAATAATGGGGCAATGCCCTGATAGCCCCCTCCCAAATGCGGAGGCGATACCAGAACGAAGGATCGCTAAAGGTTAACAAAGAGAGCATCCGGACCCTTACGGGATTGAGCATTAATACCATTAAGAATAGAGCGGGAATAACCAACCAGGCCCGTTTCCCCAATTTTCTTCCCAACCAAACGCTTAGGAATAGCCCTCCAATTAACCAGGCTCCCCTTGAATAAGTAAAATACAAAGAGATTATATCCAAGGCAATAATGAAGAATAGGGAAAACTTTGCCCTTCCCCGGTAATTATCGGCAAGATCGACGGCCAGCGCCAGGATGCACAAAAGGAAGAGGGCAAAAATGTTTGGATTTTGGAATAATGAATAACTCCGTATTGCTATCGACAGACTTTGCTCGCTGCTTAGCCATCCCGGCGGCGTGGGCACACCCGCCCATTGTTGCAGAAAACCGATTCCCATCCAAAGCGGACTTGACCATACCAACGCCCAAATGATTCTAGCGCTGAAATTCGGGGAAAAACCCTTGGCAACCAAGATGGCCATGCCAATCCATACGGCGTAAACTGTCAAATCTTTAATCCCCGGCCTAAGTCCGCCGGAAAAAACAGCGCTGACGGCCATTACCAGCCAAAGAGAGACCAATTCATTATGACCGGTCTTTCTCGGATTACTCAACTCCCCAAGGATTAAAACTGGCAACAATAGCCCCCAGGAATTGAGCGCCGGCATTAAAACCACTAAAATTACTATCAGCGGTTCTAAAACAACCTTCCAGCGGGAGAGTTCGAAGGCATTCAATCCCGATTTCAGGGAGTCAATCATCTCTGAAATTATATTTGCCAGACTTTTGGCAAAACTTTGCTCCCAGTATAGACTGAACAGCTTAACAGAGAAAACGCCCAATTGCCACCATCGCCGGACTGTTTGCGAAATTAGGGATTGGCGGAGGCATTTACCTAAAAAAGCTATAAATCTAAAAAAGCCGCTTACTAAAACGACCCGTCCGAATAATGGATAAATAGCGTCAACGGACATGGCCCACCCTTAAAAACTCTATTTCTCCCTGAATTGAGCTGTAAAGAGTATGGGCCGCAATCCGCTCGCCAACCCTGACATTCAATTTCCCGAGATAGACTCCTGCCCGGGCCGGACCCAAAATGATTCGTCCTTTATTTCTCACGGTCAGCCGGAGATCGACTTTCCGGGGGGATTGAACCTCTATAATTTGGCCGTTTTTAACCAGTAACAACCGGGCCGGTTCCTTTTTAACAGCATAAATTTTGCCGATATAAGCGCCGGTGCGCTCGGCGAATAAGTCCTGGCCGCTGGTAATGCTCTCTGCTAAGTATAAAGGAATGTTTTTAATTAAAATACCGACTGTGACCGAATGTTTCTTTAAATTTAGCGGAGCGGGCCGGTAATCCGCTAAAATTTTAATCCCCAAGGCCAAAAGGATCAAAATAACGGCTAAATCGACCGGATTAATCAAACCAAAGAGTTTTCCGTGTTCATCGATGAGTCGCCGCAAAGAAACTCCTCCCACGGATATTTTAACCAAAGCGGCGGCGGTGTAATATAAAATTGCCGGTTAATACGGCAATTTTCAACGTTTTTTCTCCAGTTCCCGCTTGAGCAGATCGTTGACCAGCCCCGGATTGGCCTTGCCTCTGGACTCCTTCATCATTTGGCCGATGAGGAATTTCAAAGCCTGTTCTCTACCGGCCAGGTAATCCTGGACTGATTGCGGATTGGACTTGATGACCCGTTTGGCCATTGCTTCCAGTTCGCCGCTGTCGCTAATTTGAACTAATCCCTGCTCCTTGACGATAGTCTCCGGGTCTTTTCCGCTGTAAAACATCTCTTCGAAAACAGTTTTAGCTATTTTTCCGCTGATAGTCCCGGCAGTGATCAGTTTCAGCATTTTGGCCAAAGAGACGGGGGTAACCTTCAAGGCGGCGAATTCCAGCTTTTCTTGATTTACCAGCCGTAATAATTCACCCATAATCCAGTTGGCAATGGTCTTCGGCTGATCGTATTCGGCTACCGCGGCCTCGAAATAATCGGCCATCTCCCGGGAACTGCTAAGCAAACGGGCATCGTATTCCGATAGGCCCCAAACCTCAATATAACGCCTACAACGGGAATCCGGCATCTCCGGCAGTCTTTTACGGAGCTCCTCCACCCGTTCGGCGGGAACCACCACCGGAACCAGATCAGGCTCGGGGAAATACCGGTAATCGCTGGCTTCTTCCTTGGAACGCATAAAAGCGGTCACCCCTTTATCGTCATCCCAAGCCCTGGTCTGTTTGATCATTTTTTCCCCGGCGTCAAGCAGGCTGGCCTGGCGTTCCGCTTCGTATTCCAAGGCGGCCTGCACCGACCGGAAAGAATTCATATTCTTAACTTCGGCCAGCGCTCCGAATTCCTGCTGCCCTTTGGGGCGAAGGGAGATATTGGCGTCACAACGCAGGGAACCTTCTTCCATCTTGCAGTCGGAGATTCCGGTATAGAGTAATAAAGTCCGCAATTTCTCCAGGTAATCCCGGGCTTCTTTCGGTGAACGCAAGTCCGGGGCGCCCACAATCTCAATCAAAGGAATACCGCAGCGATTGTAATCAGCCATTGAATAAGCGGAGCCCATAATCCCGCTTCCGGAATGAACCAGTTTTCCGGCCTCTTCTTCCAGATGGACCCTGATGATTCCCACTTTTTTGGTAGAACCCGGGTTCCCGTTATCAGCCGGAATCTCCACCCAGCCATCCCGGCAGAACGGCAGGTCATACTGGGAAATTTGGTAGGCCTTCGGCAGATCCGGATAAAAATACTGTTTCCGGTCGAACTTGCTAAATTCAGAGATCCGGCAGTTTAAAGCCAGTCCCGCGATGATGGTATACTCCAAAGCTTTCTCATTCAACACCGGTAATACGCCGGGCAACCCCAAACAAACCGGGCAAACCTGGCTGTTGGGCGCCCCGCCGAATTTGGTGGCGCAATTACAAAAAATTTTACTAGCGGTCTTGAGCTCTGCGTGAACTTCAAGGCCGATTACAATTTCATAGTCGGATAAAGGCATTTTAGTTTCCCCCTGCACTTTATGTAGGAATTAGGCATAAGGCAATAGACAATAGGCTTTAGGCTTTAGTGATTAATTTATAATAGTAACAGGCTCTAATTTTATAGATTTTCTTTTAACCCAGCTCTTAGCTTCAAAAGCTAATTCCTGCTTCCTAAAGCCCGATCTCTCATGCCCTTTGCCTAATGCCTATGCCTACTAAAGACTGGGCTGTTGCTTATGGAAATCGGTGGCCTGTTCGAAACTGAAGGCGGCCCGCAAGAGGTTCTCCTCTTTAAAAGCCGGGCCCATCAACTGGATTCCGATGGGCATGCCCTGATGAAAACCGCCGGGGATCACCATTCCAGGAATTCCCGCCAGGTTGCAGGTGACGGTGCAGATATCCTCCAAATACATTTCCAGCGGATCCTGGGTTTTGGCCCCTATTTTGAAAGCCACCGAGGGCGCGGCCGGGGTTAAAATTAAGTCGCATCTCTTAAAGGCCCGGCTAAAATCCTCCCGGATCAAAGTCCTGACTTGCTGCGCTTTTAAATAATAAGCGTCATAATAACCGGAACTTAAAACATAGGTCCCGATCATAATCCGGCGCTTTACTTCCGCCCCAAAACCTTCCCGGCGGGTCTTCATAAACAAGGCCACTGAATCCGGCACCTGCTCGACGGTGCGGCGCCCATAGCGTACCCCGTCATAGCGGGCCAGGTTAGAACTGGCTTCGGCCGGGGCGATGATATAATAAGCAGCCAGAGCATAATCGGTATAAGGCAAGGAAATGTCGTTTACTTCGGCTCCCAGGTCCTTAAAGACTTTAACCGCATCTTCAACAGCTTTCCTTACAGGTTCACTTATTCCTCCGGCCAGATATTCCCGGGGCAGGCCTATTTTTAATCCTTTAATCCCTTGCCGCATCTCCTGGAGGTAATCAGGGACCGGAAGATCGACAGAAGTCGAATCCCGGGGGTCATATCCGGCGATGGCTTGTAACAACAAGGCGCAGTCGGTAACATCCTTGGTAAGCGGGCCGATCTGATCCAGCGACGAGGCATAGGCCACCAAGCCGTAACGGGAAACCCGACCGTAGGTTGGTTTTAAACCAACAACCCCGCAATAAGCCGCCGGTTGACGAATCGAACCGCCGGTGTCCGAGCCAAGCGCCAGAATGGTTTCGCCGGAGCTGACCGCCGCCGCCGAACCTCCGCTGGAGCCCCCCGGCACCGCTTCGGGATCCCAAGGATTTCTGGTTGGAAAGAGCCCGGAATTTTCGGTGGAAGAACCCATCGCGAATTCGTCGAGGTTGGTTTTGCCGATGATAACCGCCTGTTCGTCCTTTAGTTTTTCAACCACCAGAGCGTCGTATGGCGGGATATAGTTTTCCAGAATTTTAGAAGCGCAAGTAGTCCTGATTCCGGCAGTCGATATGTTATCTTTAATGGCCACCGGCACGCCGGCCAGCGGCGGCAACTCTCCGCCCTTGGCGATTAAGGCGTCAACCCTGGCGGCATCGGCCATTGCTTGCTCCGCGGTTAAAGTTATAAAGGAATGAACTTCCCCTTCAACCTGGGCGGTCCGTTCCAGCACGGATTCAGTGATTTCCACCGCCTTGATCTCTTTTTTACGCAATAGTTCTTGTAATTCAAAGGCTGTCTTTTGATATAAAGCCAAATTTGCGGCCTCCTTTATTCTTAGGGAAAATATCGCTTTACCGGCGGCCTATTCATCCTCCAGGATCTTCGGGACCTTAAAGAAATCATCCTCCCGCTCGGGGGCATTGGCCAAAGCCAGATCGGAAGGGAGCGAAGGCTCAACCCTATCCGGCCGGAAAACATTGGTGACCGTAATGGGATGCGCCGTAGGTTCGATGTTGCGTGTATCGAGCTGATTCAGCTTGGCGACGAAATCCAAAATTTTATTTAGTTCAGCGGTAAACTCCTCTTTCTCCACTTCATCCAGTTCCAAACGGGCCAAACGGGCGACATGCTCGACTTCATCCTTGGATAAACTCATAGCGGTTCCTCCAATTTTATAAAGTAACTACTTACCAAGCTTCTGACTTCCGGATTCTGTCTTCTAACTTCCGTTTTCTGCATCCCACTCCTGAATCCTGACTCCCGGCTCCTGAATCCTCTAATCAGAATTCCCACTCTTTAACAACTCCCTAAATTCATCCTCATTGATTATCTTTACGCCCAAGGCTTTTGCCTTGTCGAATTTAGAGCCTGGGTCCTTGCCTACCAAAACAAAATCTGTGTTCTTGCTGACGCTTGAGGCCGCCTTCCCCCCATGAAGTCTGATTGCTTCCTCAATCTCGGCCCGCCCGTAGTTCTTCAGTGTACCGGTTACCACCACCGTTTTCCCGGCTAAAGTTTGCGGAGCGACATTTTGAGCTGTTGACTCCTTAGTGTTGACTCCTAAACTTTTAAGTTTGGCGACCAGCTCCCGGTTGCGAGGCTCCTCAAAATATTTAACGATGCTGGCCGCTATTTTCGGGCCGATACTGGCGACGGCGGTAAGGTTTTCGTAGGTAGCCTCCGTCAAACGGTCGAGATCCCCATAACGGGAAGCCAGTTCTCTGGCTACCCCGGCCCCCACATGGCGGATTCCCAAGCCAAAAAGCAAACGGCTCAAGTTATTGCTTTTCGATTCGGCAATCGCCTCTATGAGATTAGTGGCGGACTTGGCTCCAAATCTTTCCAACTTGACAAGATCTTCATATTCCAACTTGTACAGGTCCGCTACATCATGTATTAAACCGGCGGCGATCAATTGAATGATGATCGCCTCACCCAAGCCTTGAATATCCATAGCTTCCCGGGAAACAAAATGAATAATCCCCTCCCGGAGCTGGGCCGGGCAGGCGGCGCCGATGCATCTGGCAACGGCCTCCCCCGGTTCCCGGTAAACTTCGGCGCCGCATTCCGGGCATTTTAGGGGCATCGAAAATTCCCGCTCCGCCCCGGTTCTTTTCTCCGGCAATGAACGCACCACTTCCGGAATTACATCACCGGCTTTTTGGATGATAACCCGGTCGCCAATGCGGATATCCTTATCCCGGATATTGTCTTCATTATGCAAAGTAGCCCGGCTTACCGTGGAGCCGGCCACTTTCACCGGTTCTAAAACCGCCGTCGGAGTGACCGCTCCGGTGCGGCCGACATTGACGATAATATCCAGTACTTTGGTCTCCGCTTGCTGTGCCTGAAATTTATAAGCGATTTTCGAACGAGGCGCCTTGGCTGTGAATCCCAGCCTTTCCTGGTCGCTCAAGGAATTTATTTTGACGACGATGCCGTCGATTTCATACGGCAATTCCTCCCGGTGTTCGGTCCAGTATTCGCAAAAAGCGATTACTTCCTCGATTCCCCGGCATAACCGGGCGTGAGGATTGGTTTTTAGCTTGTATTCCTTTAATAACTTGAAACCATCCCACTGAGTGGCGACTGCAGCCCCCTCTAGATAAAGAATATCATAAAAAAAGGCATCCAACGGGCGGCCGGCGGTGACTTTGGGATCCAACTGCCGCAGAGAACCGGCGGCGATGTTCCGGGGGTTGGCGAACGGTGTTTCCCCGGTGCGTTCCCTCTCCCGGTTCAAGGCTTCAAAATCTTTCTTTTTCAGATAGACCTCTCCCCGGACTCCCAGGCTGACATTGGGCCGGTTGGCTATCCGCAGGGGAATCGATTTGATCGTCTTGACATTGGCGGTTACTTCCTCCCCGGTCACCCCGTCTCCACGGGTGGCGGCCTGGGTAAGAAGGCCATTCTCATAAGTAAGGGCCACGGTCAGGCCATCAATCTTTAATTCGGCGACATACTCAGGTTTTTCATCGGTTTCTAAGGCCTTGCGCACCCTCTGATCAAAAGCCCTTAATTCTTCAGGACTAAAGGCGTTGTCCAGGCTCAGTAGCGCTACCCGGTGCTTGACCGAATTAAAAATTGCCAGCGGCGCCCCGCCAACCCGTTGGGTTGGAGAATCGGGAGTCTGGAGTTCTGGATACTGAGTCTCGAGCGCTGCCAACTCCCGGATCAGTAAATCATATTCGCTGTCGCTAATCTCCGGTTCATCCTTGACGTAGTATAGATAGTTATGTCTTTCGAGTTCTTCCTTTAAAAACTCGGCCCTTTCTTTTACTGCGACGGGGACCACCAACCCAAAAACCCTCCCCTAGCAAATAGTTTTTGTCCGCAAAATTACCAATAAGTTATACATCCATAATAAAAATCCTGCCCAAAACGGAGGGATTTTAGGTAACTTTCTCCAAAAAACTTCAGGGATAATGATTGAATTTTGGATAATTCAATTACCGTTACATTCTAGGAAAGCCGGAAATCCATCTTTGGTCAAGAAAAAACTAGCCCGAAGCGAGCTAGTTCAAAATCCGGTTACCACCTTATCCAGTCTCCACGTTTCCAGGATCAAGTCGCAACCATTAAAGATTTACCTTGCAGACCACATTTCTCATAAAACGATTTGGCCCCGCCCTGCCACAAATCAGTGGCAACTTCCAAACCATGGCATTTTCTTTCTGCAGTCTTCCGCCGTACAAACTCGACCAGAGCCCGGCCAACTCCACGGCCCCGGAATTCTTCGGTTACCACCAGCTCCTGAATGCTGGCTACTTGTCCGCCGTAATGGAATACTTCGAAATAATACAGGGTAACAAAGCCGATTACATTGTTATGTACTGTAGCCACATAGGCCTCACGCTCAGGAGAGTTGAAAAACATCTTGAAAATCCGGGCAAAATCGCTTTCGCAGCCATAGTTGCCGGCGCCTACCAATTGACGGTACAAACGGTAAATATCGTAATAATCCTCTTCCATAACCGGTCGAATTTGCAAACCTATCGGTGTAAGTCGCATCTCATTCACCTCCTTATTTTTTAATAGTGGGCGGGACTCCCACTGCCTAAAAATCCTTCTATATATAGTATCGTTTATTTTTAAATTTTTTTCCACTGAAAAATGCAATTTTGCATAAAATCTTTTCTCCCCGATTACTCTTGATTACGCAATTTTCCGGAAGCAGGAAAATCCTTGATTTATCAAGTGCCCCTTTTTAAACTACATCCCGGTATAAGCGGAAACATACTATATATTATGTAATCTTTGTTAATATATTACAATATTTTGTAGCGGATTACAATAAAAATATCCTCAAAACGAGGATATTTTTAAAAATTTGCTGAGAAAAGTGATCTCTAAGATCTTATTTTTATTTTAAGGTCGGGTACAGCAGGCGCCGTTCATAGAATTAATGGCTTTTTTTAATCAATCTTTAGCCGCGGCGGCCATGGTTCCGGCGGGCTGCTCCCTGCCAAAGACATTTTCCAGGTGAGATTGGCTAAACTTTTTAGTCAATAAACTGACCAGCGGGACTACCAGCAAGGGCGCCAGCATGGCAGTAGTGCCTACCAACGGGGAAAGCTTTTCATCGGGGAAAATTTGCGTACCGATGACGGAGACTAAAACTCCGGTCACTAGTCCCGCCCAGGCCCCGGCTTTGGTTGTTCCTTTCCAGTACAGGCCGTATAAATACGGAGCTAAAAAAGCTCCGGCTATGGTACCCCAGGATAAAGCCATCAATTTGATGATCACATCCAATTTAAAGATAGCCACTACAATGGAACTGATGATGAAGAGCCCGCAGAACAACCGGAGGATTGTTACAGAATGCTTCTTGCCCAGCTTCGGGCAGAAGACCCCTTGAATCAGGTCGATGGTAATGGCCGAACTGGAGACCAGAACCAGTGAGGATAAGGTGGACATCGAGGCCGACAAAACCAGAAGGAGAATGACGATCAATAGCAACTCCGGCATGGTGTTGTTCAATAGCTGCGGAATAAGGACGTTGAACGCCGGATTACCGGCCGGATCCAACGGGACGCCGTTGAAAAATAAATGCACGGTGGAACCAACCATATAAGCAGCTCCGGCAATTATCAAGGCAAAAACAGTAGCTACTATAGTGCCGGTGGCGACTACTTTTTCGTTCTTAATCGCGTAAAACTTTTGGATCATTTGGGGCATGCCCCAGGCTCCGATACTGGTTAAGGCCACCAAGCCAAGCATGGCCAACCAATTTTTGGGGATTACCTGGGTCAGTCCGGGATCAATCTTCGCCAGTCCGGCAATCCAGCCACTCAAACCGTTGACCTGGGGTTGAGCGAAAACGAAGACCACCATTAAAACTGCTCCGACAATCATTATCGATCCTTGAATAAAGTCGGTCAGCGCCACCGCGAAATACCCGCCGAGCACTAAGTATAAACCGGTCAACAAAATCATCACGATTAAAGAAAGCTGGTAATCGATTTTTAAGACGTTTTCAAATAAAAACCCTAGACCGGTAAAGACTGATCCGCAGTAGGGAATCAAAAAAACGAAAATTAAAAGAGCGGCCGCTATCTTTAAAGCTTTTGATTGATACCTGGCCTCCAAAAACTCCGGCATAGTCATGGCTCCCAATTTAGCGGTCATGATCCGGGTTCGCCGCCCCAGCACTTTCCAAGCCAGCCAACTGCCGATAAAAGCATTACCTAACGTGATCCAAAGGGCCGAGACTCCAAAGCCCCACCCGATCTTTCCGGCGTAGCCGATGAAGATCACCGCTGAAAAATAGGTAGTACCATAAGCAAACGCCGTGATCCAAGGCCCCACGTTTCTTCCCCCCAGGAAGAAGTCGTTAGTGGAATTAGTCCGGCGCATCGAGTAAAGACCAACACCTACCATCAGACAAACAAAGGCCAAGATCGCTGCCAAGCGAAACAAAACTAAACCATCCATCTAAATCCTACCTTCCTTCCGTATAATTACCTTCCTGCCGGTTCTACCGCCTGCCTGCCGACCCACAAAAAAAGATGAAAGAACTTTTCGCCATTACTCCGCGATTTCCTGCCGGAGTTGGTCCCGGATTTAAAATAATTATCACCTGGCTTGGCCACGGAAACACAGAGAAAGAATTAATCACACTACCCTTTATTCTGCCGGCATATGTTGGGTGATGCAGTGAATTCCCCCGCCCCAGCGGTTGACATTTTCGGCGTCGATGCCGATGATGGCGCGTCCGGGGAATACCCGGCGGAATATCCCTCTTACCTGATCTTCCACCACTTTTAAACGCGGCGGGCGCCCCGGCTTCCAGTAGTTTTGCATCAAAACCACGCCGTTGGTTGCCGCATAATTTAAATAGCTGCGGACCGGCAATTCGCCCGTAATATCCGCCTCCTGGTAAAGGGTGGGGGGCATTGGAATTCTGATGATGCGGAACGGCTTCCCATCCTGGTCGCTGGAGTTCTTTAAAATCCGGTAGTTTTCTTCCATCCGGCGGTAAGATTCTTGGGAATACCGGTTTATATATCTTTCCTCCGGCAGGACCCGGGCCAGCAATATGGTATTGGGGTCGGCGAACCGGGCAAATTCGTTTATGTGGCCGCTGGTGATGCGATCATCCTCGGCCAGCCCCTTTTGGAGCCAGATGATCTTTTTTACGCCAAGCGCCCGCTGGTATTCTTTAGCGATCCGCCGTTTGCTCATCCCCGGATTGCGTTTGAAAGCCACCGCCTCGGGAACCATCAAAGTCCCCAGCCCGTTGGACTCTATGGCTCCTCCTTCGGAGATTAGATTGGTATTGATTATCGACAGTTTGAGCAATCCGGCCACAGTTTGATCAACCCGGCCCTCGATCCGGATGTATTCGGGATCGCCGTCGCGACTGTAATTGTTAAATCCGAAGTTTACCACTTTGAGCCCGTTGTGGCCGTCCCTGACGAAGATCGGCCCGACATCCCTGGCCCAGATGGATAAATGATTGACAATATAATAATGAAGGTTGGCTTCGTTGAACCCGGCTGTTTTCAACAGATCTTTGACTGTCTTAATCTCGGCTGTATTTTGCACCAAGAGATTAGCCCTGATATGAGGCGCAAGAGCCTTGATAATGTTAACCATAACCGGGTTTACCCGCTGGTTGCCGGTATTGTATATACTCGACGGCCATTGCATCCAAATGGCCTGCTGTTTTTGGAATTCACCCGGAAATTGCCGGCGGTTGTATTTTTGACTGTAACGGGTTCCGATAAACAGGATTATAAGTATGCAGCCCAAACTGAGCATAATAAAAGCCCACTTTCTTTTATTCATCTTTCGGCGCGGATGGTGTTAAACATCTTTTTGTTCATTCTATCTTTTCAACCTCTTCCCTAGTGTTTCTAAAGAATTCCCGTTTATTAATACCCGCCGACAATAAGGAGTATTATATCCATTTTTTACATGGCCATTAGCGGTTCCATGAATGCTTTTTATTAACCGTGAATTACGCGAATCCCCGCTAATAACTTCCCGCCGTTCCGAACCTGCGGCCCCAATCCACGAGCTAAAAACTCGCGGCTGGAGTAGGGCTTACCGGTTAAAACCGACATTTATAAAACAAAATCGTAATACCATGGGTATGTCTACCTCACCGTTTTACCTTTTTTACTCTCATAATGTCATACTCATCCAATAATTTGTAATCGCTAAAAGTTGTCACTGCTCTCCAACGACTGTCATGCAAACCTCAACCGGTGGCGGAATTTTTAATGGGTTCAAACGAATACTGGCCGGGGAGAGTTTCTTCATTACCACTTTTCTAAACAATGGTTCCGGCAAACAGCATGTCGCCTTCGGCGCCCCCTACCCCGGCAAAATCGTCCCGCTGCAATTGAGGGCTTTAGGAG
>JBLNCU010000125.1:0-11808 GCA_050260935.1 Bacillota bacterium | reverse complement strand
AGAGCCGGATTAAAAAATCTTGGACCCTGATCTGCTCCAAATAGCAACCGTGGATCTCCGAAACCGCTCCCCGTCGGAGCCAACGCCGCAGCCATGAGCCTGTCGCATCACAACGTAGTTTCATTTTTTACCTCCAAGTCGCTCCAGATGGTTTTGAAGTATTGGCGGAACTCCGGAGCTTGCCGGGCCGCAAACGGGGAACCATTCTTCCCGCTTAATTCGATTTTGTATTCGGCCTTAACCTTGCCTGGCCGAGGCGATATCACTATGATTCGATCCGACATCGCGATGGCCTCGGCAATATCATGGGTGACCAGAATAACCGTTTTTTTCGCTTCTTTCAAAATATAGGCCACTTCTTCCTCTAAATTTAGACGTGATTGATAATCCAACGCTGAAAAAGGTTCATCCAAAAGTAGCAGTTGGGGTTGGAGGGCCAGCGTCCTCACTAGGGCGGCCCTCTGTCTCATTCCCCCTGACAATTCCGATGGATAACGGTTTAAAAAATCCCCTAGCCCGTACCGGACCAAAAGCGCTTCGGCCCCTTTCTTATGTTCCGAATCGGCCTGGCCTCTTACCTCCAATCCCAGCCAGGCATTGGATTTGATACTCCGCCATTCCATCAGATGATCGTGTTGAAGCATATAGCCTACTTTTGCCGAAGTGCCGGTTACTTCCTCCCCTTCGATCAGTACCTGGCCGCTGGTTGGGAAGAGCATTCCTGCGATCAGTGATAAAATGGTGCTTTTCCCGCAACCGCTGGGGCCTAGTATGGAGACGAATTCTTCCGGTTCCACCCGGAAATTGATTTCCGCCAAGGCGACCGTCTCTCCAAGCCGGTTTACGTATTTCATTCCCACATCAATCAGTTCAACCATAAACCTTAACCTCCCGGCTTATTTCCAAAGTAGATTACTCTTGGATTTTTTCAACTGCCTCCATGGCAAATTTAGTGGTTACCATCTTTTCATAAGGTACTTTCTTTTTGAGCTCCCCGCCCTCCTTAATAATTTCCTGGAGCCGGTCGAAAGCGGCTTTGGTCAAGATCGGATTTTGGGCCCAGGTATCCTGCGCTTGGTATCGCTTCACCGCCCGGGTCAACAGTTCTTTGTCGTTATCTGGGAAAAAACTGGCGATGGCTTCTACTATTTGAGCCACCGAATGATTTTGGACCCAGATCTGTCCTCGGTAAATGGCATTGGTGAAGCGCTGGATCAATTTAGGATTTTTCTTGATTAAATCCTGACGGACATGATAGACCGTATAGGGGAGAACTCCGCCGTCAACCCGGAATGATGCGACCACATAACCGATTCCTTCCCTTTCTAGAACCGAGACCGTCGGTTCGAATAATTGGATGAAATCTCCGAGGCCGCTTTGAAATGCTCCGGCGGTTGCGGTAAATTGTATATTTTTCAGGATATTCACGTCCTGCAGGGGATTAATTCCGTTCGCGCGTAAAACGTGTTCCAATAACAACTGGGGCACTCCACCCGGACGACTGCCAATGATATCTTTCCCCTTAACATCTTTCCATTCGAAGTTGGGCATTGGTTTTCTGGCCAGGAAGAACGACCCGTCCCCTTTGGTCAACTGGGCAAACGCTACCAAATAATTGGCGGCCCCTTGATTATAGACATAGACAGCGGCCTCCGGGCCGAAAAACCCGATATCCACACTCCCGGATACTAATGCGGCCGCTCCTTTGTCAGCCCCCCATGCGGTTGATAGTTCAATTTCAATGCCCTCATCCTTGAAAAACCCTTTGTTAATAGCCACATACTGCGGAGCATAAAAAACCGATCGCACCACTTCCGATAAACGGACTTTTTCCAATTTCGGCGCCGCTCCCACCGAACTTCCCATCAAAATTAAGCCGATCAATAAAAGAACCAAGAACCTCTTCAATAATACCCCTCCTTTAATCCCTTTAACATAAAGCTTAAATCGCTGAGTGTGATATTTTATGCTCAAAGCATGCGGAGAGTGCTTTAATTAAACAGTAACGCTGATGTAACGGTTTTTTAACGACAAATAGTTCTAAATATGTTATATTAAATACAACCCTTTCATTTTTCCCTTCTTTTTGAAATAGCACAGATTATTCTGTGCTATTTCCTTTTAATTGAATATTTTACAATCTATTTACAGGTTGTTCATTCACCTTAAATATCTTTCTGTTATTATATAATCAAACACTACCTCCTTTCCTTTTTGTGAGCTCGGATATTTATCCGAGCTTCTTGCTTTTTTGACTCATCTATGTCATCTACTATTAGTCATTGACATATTAGGCCCCTTCCCCCCATAAAAATCCTATGATGGGGGGAAAACTTTGAAAAAACGTCCTAATCTGATCAATTTCTTCTACTTAGTAGGCTCCGGTTTGATTATTCAATTATCCGGTTCAATCTACCGCATTTGGTTAGCGCGCAAAATAGGTCCGGAAAGTTTAGGAATCATGCAAATGGTCTACCCGGTTTACCGTTTACTTAGCGGCATGGCCACCCTCGGCCTACCCTTGGCCTTAACTAAGTGGGTCTCGGAATACCTCGGGGCTAAGGAATACGTAGAAATTATCTCCCTGCGAAAATGGGCGGCTCAGATCGTTTCTATCAGCGCTATCATTGCCGCAAGTTTTTTAATAATCTCTACTCCCTTTCTAAGCCAATTCATCTTTACCGACTCTAGGGTTAGGGAAGCCCTGTTAGTCATCACATTAGCGATACCTTTTTCCGCGTTATCAGCGATTTACCGCGGTTACTTTCAAGGATTTTCCAATACTGCTCCAACCGCTGTTTCCGAAATCACCGAACAATTCTCTGAAATCGGAGTTACTTTCATCCTGGTATGCGTTACTGCTCCCTTGCTCTCTTTTTCCGCCTATACCTATCCTTTGGTCGGCTTAACCTTTGGCGAAGTCGTCTGTTTAATCACCTTGATTTTCTTCTTAAACCGGCAAACAGTATCCGAAACCAACAAAAGAGCGGCTGTCCCCAAGCCGGAAATCTTTAGTTATTCCTGGCCGCTATTGTTTAACCAAATAGTAACTGCAGTCAGTCTAGCCAGTGAAGGCGTGATCATTCCCTTCATGTTAATTCGTGCCGGATACTCAACCCAAATCAGCACCGGCCTCTTTGGTCAATTAGCCGGTATGGCGGAGCCGGTGGCTTATTTCCCATTAATTTTAATGTCCCCGTTAGCAAGCGTTCTTTCACCCCAAATCAGCGCCACCTTTAGATCGGGTTCCCTATACAAGATCAGACGCAAAATTTCCCGATTTTACCTGATTAGCGCCATTATCTGCCTGGTTGGCTACTTGACTATTTTTTTATCAGCTGCTCCCCTGGCCCGGTTTCTCTATGGCGAATCTGTTGCTGTTCCGATCCGCCTGATCAAAATTTTAGTGTTGGGTTTACCCTTTACCGGCATTTCCATTCTCAACATTACCATGCTGGCGGCTGTGGGAGCTACCGATAAAATTTTATACCTTAGTCTCTGGGTCGCGGGTTTAAAAGCCTTTTTAATTTATATCTTGACCCCCCTCTTTGGAATTTATGGCTCAGCTTGGGCGATTAATATCATTCAGATTTTTATGGGTATGGCCAGTCTGAAGGAACTATGGCCGTTTCTACCGCAATCCGGCCGAGGATTCCTCCCCAAATGGCTGCTGCCGTACCGCTACCGAGTGGAACACCATTGACTAATAATGGTTGGTCGGAGCGATCGTTTCCAATCCAAACACCGGTTAAATAATCGGGAGTGTAACCGATGAACCAGCCGTTGGTATTCCGGTTAGTGGTCCCGGTTTTTCCGGCAGCCTTGACCCCGATATTAGCCCGGATTCCGGTTCCACGGGTAATGACCCCCTCCATCATCGAAGTTAAATTTGAAGCTGTTTCAGGACTGATCACGGTTTCTTGAACCATTCGATCCTGAAAAATCAATTTACCGGAGCTGTCATAAACCCGGAAGATTCCATAAGGCTGTGAACGTATGCCGCGATTGGCGAAAGGAGTATAAGCCCCGGTTAATTCGAGCAAGGTTACTCCTTTGGTTAACCCTCCCAACGCTAATGGCGCAGGGCCAAGATCGTTCCTTTCCCCTTCGGCTATTAAATTTTCCAAACCCATCCGTTGGGCTAGGGCATACACATTACCCGAGCCTAGCCTCTCAACCAACTGGACGGCAATGGTATTTACCGACTCTTCCAGTGCGGTTCGGAGGGTAATCTCTCCCCGGTATTGGTTATCGTAATTTTGGGGCCGCCAAGGTTGTCCGTTGACCATCACTTCAATCGGTTCATCGACCATCTTTGCCTCAGGACCGTACCCCGCCTCCAAGGCTGTGGCAAACAAAAAGGGCTTAATGGCCGAACCCGGTTGCCGGTAAATTTCAAACGCCCGGTTCACTTGAGCGGGATTATACCTTCGACCTCCAACCAAAGCCAAAATTTCACCGGTCGACGGTTTTAGTACTACCACCGCTCCCTGTGGCTGGACGATTCCCCATTGGTCAGGAGCAGAGGCAGGTAATTTTGCTAATCCGTCCTCCGCAGCTGCCTGGACCTTCCGGTCCATGGTTGTATAAATGCTCAAACCGGCGCTACGCAAGTATTGCTCGCTATATTTTGTTTTCTCACTTAGCATTGCTAATACAT
Organism: Bacillota bacterium; assembly: GCA_050260935.1. Classification (GTDB taxonomy): domain Bacteria; phylum Bacillota; class UBA4882; order UBA8346; family UBA8346; genus UBA8346. The sequence continues at coordinate 7,148 of JBLNCU010000125.1, read as the reverse complement.
AGTCGACAAAATAAGCTCCCACAAAGGTTGAACCTGGCCGTTCCAAGCTTTTGAGCGGCTCCCGGCTCAATCTTTCTACATCAGCATGGTTTAGATAACCTTGTTTGCGCATTAAATTGAGGATTAGGTTACGCCGTTTCAGGGCGGCTTCAGGATTGCGAAAGGGAGAATAATACTCCGGGCTCTTGGCTAAAGCGGAAATCAGAGCGGATTCCGCGGTAGTGAGTTCCTGGACCGGCTTACCGAAATAGACTTCGGCGGCGCCTTGCACTCCCCAAGTTCCATGTCCGAAATAGATGCTGTTCAAGTAGTACTCCAGGATCTGCCCTTTACTATACTGCTGTTCGATCCGGATCGCATATGCCATTTCGAAAATTTTACGAAAGATCCGCTTTTCATGAGTAAAAAATAGATTTTTAACCAACTGTTGGGTAATAGTGCTGCCGCCTTGGACTTTCTTTCCGGCTTTGATGTCTTGGTAAACAGCCCGTAAAATCCCGCGGAAGTCGATGCCTTTATGTTGATAAAACCGGTAATCCTCAGTGGCGATGAAAGCGTTTTGCAAATCTTTAGGGATCTCTTTTAACTGAGCCCATAAACGGGTTTTCTGATAGAGGGTGGCAATGGGTTCTCCATTTCGATCGTAAACAGTGGTCGCGGTTTTACTTTTTTCTAATTCCGACCGTAGATCCAACCTCCAGACCAATGGGTTAAAAAATACCAACATAATTATGCCAAAACCCGCCAACAACGCCAGCCCAATCACAAACCGGACAAATTTCCGCCCCCTTTTCTTTCTCGCAGTGATATACCTTCCGTATTTTGCCATTTATTACTCACCCATTTTAGGTTGAGCCTTGTCGCGCTGTTCAATACTACTTAACACCAATTAAATTGAGGGAATTGCCTAATTACCTAATAACCCCTTGGCCACAATTTATAGTGATAAGCCGGATGTATCTATCAATATATTGTGAGTCCAAGCTAAAATTGAGAATTAGGCGATTCCTTAAAATTAGCTAATTATAGAAATAAGTGTATTAAAAATAAAGCATATAGAATAGAAGTCTACCCTCATTCCCTAAACCTGGTTGACTTCGGATAAACTTTACGGCACAATAAATAAAAATACCATTTATTGAGGGAAAAAATGCGCAAAGCCCTGTTTATTTATAATCCCGGATCCGGAAAAAACCAATCGCAAAGGCCGGAGCCAATTATCAGCTACTTAAGTTCAAAGGGTATTGAGACTAGTCCCTTTTACCTATCGGGAGCGGCTGATGAAGCACGTTTAATGAATATTCTCAAGCGGGAACATTTCGATCTAGCGGTAATCTCCGGCGGTGACGGGACAATCAATTTTGCAATCAATGTTTTCGTAAAATCCGACTTTCAGATACCGGTCGGCATTATTCCGGCCGGAACCTCAAATGATTTGGCCCGTAACTTAAAAATCCCCCTTGAGCAAAGAAAAGCCGCTGATCTGATCGTGATCGGTGAAACGACTAATATTGATATCGGCCGGGCTAATGAAGACATCTATTTTATGAGTAGCTGCGGGGGTGGCCTTTTTACGGATATATCCTACAAGACGGAAGGCGCGCTCAAGAAACGCTTTGGCCCTTTAGCCTATTATTTTAGGGGAGTCGAGGAGTTATACCGGATCAGTCCCTTTACCTTATCCGTCAAGACCCAGTCCGGTGTCTTCGAAGAGGATATTTTACTCTTTTTCATATTGAACGGTCCTAATGTGGCCGGTTTATCGGATTTGGTCAAAGGGGCGGACCCCGCCGACGGCCTGCTTCATTTAGTCTTGATTAAAAAGTGTACCATGGTGGACCTGGCCGGTTTATTCCTAAAAATCCTCAAACACCTCTCGTTGAGAGGCAGTGACAAGGTGAAGATCATCTCCGCTCCCGAATTCCAATTAGAAAGTAAGCTGGAGATCCCGTTAAGCGTTGATGGAGAAAAGAGGGGAACTCTACCGGCAAAGCTGGTCGTAGTTCCGCAAAGATTAACCGTCTTTACCACAATGGGCTTATAAAATAATCCGCCGCTCAAAGATTTAACCGCTAATACACGCCAATTGACGCTAATTAATCTCTTGTATAAGGCTTTATTAGCGTTTATCAGTGTTCATTAGCGGTTTCTGTTAATTATTTATTTTATCCTTTCATGTTCCCATGGATGGCCGTGGTGGGGGGGCTATCTAGAAAATAATAAGACGATTATAGATTTAACCGCTAATACACGCCAATTGACGCTAATTAATCTCTTGTATAAGGCTTTATTAGCGTTTATTAGTGTTCATTAGCGGTTTCTGTAAATTACAATCTTATTGTCCTTTCATGTGCCCTGGATAGACGTCTCCGGCTTCGGAAAATCCCATTCAACCGATCGTTCCAAAAACAATGCCGGATCAACCGATACTTCATCGATTTTAAAAGTCAGATGTAAATGCGGCCCCGTTGACAAGCCGGTAGAACCGACCTTTCCCAAGACCGACCCTTTCTCAATCAATTCCCCTTGTTTAACTGCGATCGACGAAAGATGGCAATAGCTGGTGAAAAGATTTAAACCATGGTGCACCATGACTGTCAGGCCGGTCACATACAAGTTGCCGGCATAAACTACCCTCCCCCGGTTGGCTGCCAATACCTGAGTCCCCGCTGGGCTAACGATATCCAATCCCGAATGGCGGCCGTTATCGATATTATTAACATAACGGATCCGCCCAAAGCCCGTTGAAATCCGTCCTTTAACCGGCCAGATAAAAGGCCCGTTCCAGAGAGGAAGCGTCCCGGTTTGAACCGCTTCCAACCGGGTCTTAGTGGTTATTTTAGCATCGGATTCGGTATTGGCATCACTAAGAATTTCTTTGCGAGTGGTTTCCGGAACATAGACCCTGCTTTCGGTGAATTTTCGTTCGATCAGCCGAATCGGGGAAGATTTCGTCCAGTTGTAAGCCGCAGTTTTGACTAATACCGACACTTGATATTCCCCGGGGGTATTATAGTAAGACACCGGTAAAAAACCGATGAATTCATCCTGGTCGTTTTTCCATAGTTCTCTGGTGCTATCCCGGAAGTATACTCTGACTAAGGCGTCACCGGGAGCCTTGACTTTCACTTGGATGAAATCCCCCGGCCTTAGTTCCGTCGCACTGAACCAAACCTCGGGCTCCATAAGATCAGCCCTTACCAAAGATGTCGCCAGCATTAACACCACAACCAAAAATACCTTGTAAAACATCCGCATCGAAACTACTTCCTTTCATGTACCCCGGCTAGCCGGGTGGGGGAATTTCTAGAAAACATCTTCAACCGCGAACTGCCAAAAAACAATTGATACCTTGAATTTTCTCCACTTCAACCTTCTGTCTTCCATCTTCCGTCTTCGTATTCTATCTTTTAAAATAAGATTCGAACATAAGATTCGAACACCCATACACCAAAATCCTCTTTTTCCAGCAATTATAAACTATTACATATTTTGATGCCGGTTTATAATTGAATCATAAATCTACTTCGGTAAATTCAAAATTATAAAATCGTTTTGAAAATAATCGCGAACGATTTAACGCATTATTTTCAAAATGTAAGTTCGCGTTTACCGAAGCAGAATAAACATAACCGCTTAATCTCTGATTGCCAATTATCGAGATCGGAGAACGGGGGAACCAACTTTAGGGGTGAATCACAATTTATTACGATTTGTATTATGCTTTATCCTGTCATTGAAATTGAAACATTTGTTAAATTTTGAAACTTTCGGGTAATACATTCGTTATTGTGAAGGGTTACTCTTTGACCCTAACCCGTCAGCTAACCTCGGCAGCGTCGAAAGAGAGGAGGTAATGATTAATTCCTTCTTGACCATGGGTTTCGGCCATGGTTAGTTGCATATGGTTGATCGATCTTTTTTACTTACGTTCCATTTCTACGATGGTGAATTTGAACTGACGTTTTGAAAGATCCCGCTAAACCCTTTGCGGTTACTTTCAAAACGGCATCGAATAATGGTTTTACCAAAGCAGAGCATCTCGATACATTAAAATAGGAGGAACAAAATGGAAAAATTAATTGTCTTAGCGGCAATCGCCCTATTTTTCTTGGTTACCCCGACCCCGGACATTACATCATATACTCCGGACCAAGGTTTGAACAATGAAGTTATTAGCATGACTATCGACGGCGAAAAATTCGATCAATCAGCGGCGGTCAAATTGTCCCGCCCCGGCGAGCCCGACATTTACGCCTCCGAAGTTAAGGTTGAATCCGAGGAGAAGATCACCTGTAAATTCGATTTAAAAGGCAAAACCAGCGGCAAATGGGATTTAATTGTCGCCAATACCGACCGTCTAACCAAACGCCAAAAAAAGGATTCAATATTCCAAGGCTTCAACATTGAATACCCGGCCCCGGCAATCAAGAGCATCAGCCCCAATCAGGGAATCAATTCCGGCGTCATCAAAATCGAAGCTCTTTCCGGAGCCAACTTCCGAGCCGGAATCGCAGTTATGTTAAGCAATGATCGGATGGAGATCGGCGCTTCCCAAGTTGAATTAATATCGGATCATAAATTGAAATGCCAATTCAACCTCTCCAATGCCGAAATCGGGACCTATAATGTCAAAGTGGTCAATGCAGATGGAAAGACCGGTATTCTTCCCGGCGCCTTTGTAGTCCAAGGCCCTCCGCCTAAAAAGGCACTCCGGCCGGAAATTACCGCGATCACTCCTGACCGCGGTTTTAATAACGGATATGTCCTGACCACGATCACTGGAACCAATTTCGAACCGGAAGCCGCCGTCAAATTAGTCGGCCCCGGTCCGGTTGAACTTCCGGGAATCAATATTAAATATGCTTCCCCCTCTCAAATCACTTGTTTCTTTGATATCAAAGACCAACCGGTCGGCAAGTATAACGTAGAGGTTACCAATCCCAGCGGCCAAAAAGGGGTCTTGGCGAATGCCTTTACAGTTGAGCTCATGGATGTCTCGGCTATTAAGTTGAATAGTTCCCTAAAGCCAATCTTCTTTGATTTAGATAAGGATACCCTCAAATCAGGGGATACCGACCGGTTGGACTCCAACTTAAAGACCCTAAGCGCCAACCCGAAGTTATTCATTTTATTGGGGGGCCATGCCGATGAACGCGGCAGTATCAAGTATAATTTGGACCTATCCGCCCGACGGGCGGAAAACATCAAAAAATATTTGGTCAGCAAAGGGATTGATCCCGCCCGGATTACGATTTATGCCTATGGTAAAGGCCATCCCGCTAAGCAAGGGCATGATGAATCCGCCTGGAGATACAATCGCCGGGTCGATATAATGGTTTGGGAAGAACCGCCCACCCGGGAACAAGGGTTGAAGGGAATTAAGATTGAATGAGGGAATGAGAAAAATGGCCGCCTTCTGAGGCGGCCTTTCCCTGTTATGCTTCGAATCTTTCATATGCGACCCCGGGGCTGTCTCAAAAGCACAAATAGCAGTTAAAATATGTTAAAATATAGATATGACAAAGAAAACTCATACTAAAGTAACCTTTAAGAACTATCAACCCAATCAACTACAATTACCGACCGATATTGAGCTACATATACCAACGAAGCATCTAGTCCGGGTGGTAAACGATGTCATCGACAAGATGAAAATCGAACCTTTGCTGCATCACTATAAAGGAGGCGGAACCAGCAGCTACCATCCGAAAATGATGTTGAAGGTATTGGTTTACGCATACACTCAAAAACTCTATTCGTCTCGGCAGATTGCAAAGGCGTTACGGGAAAACATCCATTTCATGTGGTTGAGCGGTAATAATACTCCTGATTTTCGTACCATTAACCGTTTCCGTTCATCCATCATGAAGGAATTGATTGATGAAGTATTCAAAAACGTCCTAGAACTCTTAGTAGAAGAAGGTCTAGTTAAATTTGAAAACTACTTTCTCGATGGCACCAAAATCGAAGCCAATGCAAACCGCTACACTTACGTATGGAAAAAGAATGTACAGCGATATAAAGCTAAACTACAGGGTAAAATCAACGAACTTTTAATAGAAATCGAACAGCAAAACAACGCTGAAAATACCGCCTATGGCGACCGGGATCTGGAAGAACTCGGTGAAGAAGTCACAATTGATTCTAATAAGCTCGAAGCCAAAATTAAGGAATTGGATGCACGTTTGGCCGACCCGAAACTTGCTTCCAAAGTACGAAAGTTGAAGAAAGAGCATCTCCCTCGGTTACAACAATATGATGCACAAGAGCAATTATTAAAGGAACGAAGCAGTTTTTCTAAAACCGACCCGGATGCTACTTTCATGCGAACAAAGGAAGATCATTTAAAAACCAGTCAATTGAAACCATGTTACAACGTTCAGCTGGGTACGGAAGACCAGTTCATCGCTGGTTATAGTATTCATCAAGAAGCTTCCGATTCCGTTTGTTTAATCTCACATTTGGAGAAACTTGAACGAAAACCCGAAAACCTAATAACCGATGCCGGATATGGTTCTCAGGAAAATTATGAACACCTAATTCAAGAAGAGATTGATATCTATGCAAAATACAATACCTTTCATCAGGATTTGAAAAACCACCGTAAGGGCAGTCGGTTTCAGGTTGATGATTTTAAATACGATGCCGAACATGATGAGTTTACCTGTCCCGCTGGAAAACGGCTCCGCTTTTTAAACATAGATTTGGATCAGACCAAAACGGGTTATGAAGTCGAATACCGTATTTATCAGGCGGATGATTGTTCGGATTGCCCACTTAGGAGCCAATGTACTCGTTCAAAAGGAAATCGTAAACTTTCAGTCAATTTCCGGTGGCAGGAGCTGAAACAATTGGCTCGTCAAAACCTCACTTCGGAAAAAGGTCAAGAATTACGAGCCAAGCGCTCAGTAGATGTGGAATCGGTCTTTGGACGATTGAAACAAAACTGGTCGTTCCGCCGGTTTATGCTCCGGGGATTAACGAAAGTCAATGTTGAACTTGGTTTACTCTGTATTGCACATAACCTAGCTAAGAAAGCAGCTATTTCGGCGAGTTGATTATTCTTTTTTCAAGGTCCGAGCACATTTTGATTACTTATCTTAACTTCTTACTTTGATAGTTGGGTTACTTTTGAGACAGCCCCA
>JBLNCU010000124.1:0-3848 GCA_050260935.1 Bacillota bacterium | reverse complement strand
AGCCTTCAGTAATGGCCTTTTCGATATATTGAGCCACTGTATGTCGCTTTAGCTCGATCTTGGGCAGACAGAGTTCCACTAAGGAACACTCGGCGCAGGCCCGGGTTTTCTGCGGCGGCGGTGTTACACCCTGCTCAAACAGTGAATGCATACCTTCGGCCAATTCAGCCACCCGTTTCCGCAAACTCTCATCCAGAGTCACGATCTGTCGTCGCCTGGTCTGGCCGTAAAAAAGCGAACCCTCGGCTAAATTGGCCCCCAACATCTCTTCCAGGCAGATCGCCTGGGCGCAAAGCTGCACCGCGTCCCGGTCATCCGGTTTCGGCTTGCCGCGTTTGTATTCCACCGGGTAAAGGAGCCAGTGTCCTTCTTTACCCGGCAGTTGAATAGTAGCCGGCGTCTTGTCCGGTGACTGGTGAAACTCCACCACATCGGCCACGCCATACAATCCCAACGTATAAGAGACCAGGGGGAGCGAGCGGCAAACAAGCATCGTCCCCCGGGATTCGGTAAATAACGGGTCGTCAACCCGTTCATGCAAAGAACGGCCTTCAAAAGTACGGACATTTTCTTGCCATTGCTGCTCGACATGGATCAAAGCCCATTGCCGGGGGCAGAAGGCGAAATGCTGGATGCCGGAGAGCATTAAAAGCTCTTCATCAGTGTAACTGGTAGTCATATTACGGTCTCTCGATCAACGTTACACCTTGCGGTATCTTGTCTTTGGCCACCGAAACTGTATAATCACTGAAGTCTCTCGCCGGTTTGTTTTCATCCTTTCGTTTAACCGTAATCGCGTCAAAGAGCTGCTGAACCGGGGCGTTCCCCATCTTAGAGGCGTGTTCAAAAATGAACAATTTCCTAGTTCCCATCAAACCACGAGCAGCAGAATGGTCATGTTCAAACATCTTTTCTAATGCTTCCCACAATAATTCCAAATCTTTTTCGGAAAAACCGGTCTGATTTGCAAGCGGCGCCGAAATAAAACCATACGCCAGATAAAGGCCGTAAGGAACTGTAAACTTCCGGCCCATCGTACGATTATCTCCACCCTGTTTTTCTGCTTCTTCTTTAGTTGTTACCGCCATCCTGGTAATGCTATGTTCAAGTGAAACAACCGGATCTACCGAACGTGCAAAGGTAAACTGCACCGGGCCGCGTACTTGCCCCGCATTAGCCCCCGTCGTCATCACCGCGCCAAATGTTCTGATATCATAAAAGTTTTGGCACAAAAACTGTCTAGCTCGATCTACTTCTTTGCCTTGCCCTTGGCCTGGTTTGTTTCTCTTTTTGCCATCTGCCGGATCAACCGGGTCTTTTTGTAAATCAATATTTAAGCTAATATAAGCTTGTTCAATTGTATTGTTCAATATCGCTTTTTCTTTGATAAAAATCCCGTAAGGAGGTTCTTCGTTATTTTTAAGACTTACATAGTTTCTCACTTTTCTTTTCAAGCAAACATCCGTGATCAACCCATGTCCGGTTTCTGCGTCTACGCGCGGTAAATTGCCCGCGTCCGGGTCGCCGTTGGGGTTTCCGTCTTTAACATCAAAAAGAATAGCAAAATCATAACGTTTTTGAATCGTATCCATTTTCTTTTACTCCTTTTTATAAATTTTTGTGATTCCTAATTCAATTCACCGGCGATATCTTCGTTTTTGGTAAAGAACGCCTGCCTTTGGTGATAATAACCGATAGCAAAACGTCCTTGTTCATGTAAATCAAGATGTGCGGGAAAATCATTCAAATTACCCATAATCTCACCTAACAACCGTTCGAAAGTTATCACTCTTCCTTTATTTTCAAGTTTGGCCAGATGATGATTTTTAAGCCGAAGTAAATTTGTAAATACAGTCACCGGTGTTGCGCAGGCGGCCCCGTAAAAACGTTCCCGAATTGTGGCATTAATACCAGGATTGGCCTCTTCCTGAATTTTTTCAAGGGTGGCAAATAATCTCCCTAATTGATACCCAATTGATGGTTGAGCTGTATCCAACTCCATCGTAACCTCCTTTATTTTTTGGTTAGGATAAAATCGATAATAGCGATTTAAATAAGCTTTTATCAGCGCCGCACGAACTGGCTTAACTCTGTTCTCAGTATCGCTGCGAATTCTGCGGAGCGCTGCTTGAAGCAAGGTAGCGGGATATGGCGTGCCATCCAAAATAGATCGCATGAATTCACCGGCAAGATTGGGAGTAATATTTTCACTTTTGTCTTGGGTGGCGATATTCACCAGGATGCGCCAAATAGAATAATATTCCGGTTCTTTGGGCGGTTTAATAATGGCGAAGTCCTCAAAATATTGCTTGATACGCGTTGCAAAATCGGAAATCGTTCCCACTTGCCAAAAACGGACGGCAATTCGGGCGGCATTCGGGGCAAGTCCCAAGATATAAAACCGGGTATCTCCGTCATCATCCCTATAAGCGCCGGTATTAACCGATTCAAAAAGCGCTTTTACCTTTTGAGTCCCCGCATCGGGATCGTCTTTTTCAGGTTCCTTGAAAAAGAAAGAAAAATCAGACTCAAAGGATGTTTGTTTTTCCGACCAGAAAACGGTTGATGCATCGCCGATATGTATACATTGTTTTGATGAATCAAGTAAAGTGTTTAATGCTTTACCATAATGAGATGCGGCAGTTTTACTAACAGGGGCGTTTAGACTTTGAGTTTTTGAATACGAATTGAAGGCCTCCTTATTAAAACTAACTATACATGCACCAGCCGATTGTGCTCCCCAAACACCCTTCGTTACTGGATGAGTCAATTCGATCAAGACGTTTTGCTCTCCAGTAACTAAACATGTTCCAATATTCAAGGTGTTTGATTCCTCTTGGTTAATAATGCCCACTCTTTTTAATGCATTAATAACAACTGGCGAATGAAAGACAATTTTATAATTGGTTTGGGGAATACAAAAGCTAATTTTGGCGTTACCCTCTTTAAGAATCTCGCCATATTCCGGATGAGAAAGAGCTAACTCAAAATGTCTACGGTTTTCCAACCCTTTGTTAAAAAACTTACGAACTGCAATAACTCCAATATCATCCGTTTCTCCGAGCCATTGATCAATGGTTTCGATCATGCTTTGAAGACGCATGTCACCATTTTTCCCAAGCCCAAATACGAATGATGAATTATCCCATAATAGATTAGCATCTTTACCACTATTGTTATGTTTTAGGGCTTGATTCCCAATATTCGGCACATCCATGGGATGGGAGATTCTTTTTTTCCCTTCTTGCTCCCTTAAATCTGCAATACTTTGGATATTTCCTTCAACATCAAGATTAATTAAAAAATCAATGCCACCACTTATCCATCCATCTTGGGCTATTAATCCCTCTTCTGCCTTCCGGTCGTAGTAGTCTTTCAATGCTTGTAGGATCATCCTCTCACCTCCACTTCCCGACGATCGGTATTTACAACCCCCTTATCGATACGCGCCCGGAAAAACTGTGGTTTAGGGTCGGTTGCATCTTCATCGAAATTCATATCGTACAACATAAAACCCAAATCTCTCGTGTCGTCAATCGGCTTCGCCGGTTCCGCTTTCGGATCAACCAATCTGAAATCACAGGCAAATTCCCGGCAACCCAGATAAGGACGGTGAAAACACTGGCCTTTCTTCACCCGCCGTTCAAACATTGCCGCATATTTGGCCTCGGTTTCATCCAACCTAACTATTTCGGTTTGTTCTTGAGCATCCGCCCAAAATTCAGGTGAGACGGAACGGTTTGATTTTCTTTTTTCCGGCGGAATGAAATCAAAATACCCGTGAATGCGGTACTTAACATCCCTCAAAAACAGTCCGGCCCGCTGTTGCCGTTCGTCTTCAATGAAAA
>JBLNCU010000123.1:0-7497 GCA_050260935.1 Bacillota bacterium | reverse complement strand
AATAAAAGTAATATCGGACCAAACGTACTTCCCGTAATTATGAAGATCCCATTGCCCGTCATTGTATTTGTAAATATAGATAAAACCGGGGTCATTGGTGCCGGCGATGATTTCGGGATGCTCGTCATGGTTAATATCCTTGAGCTGAAAAGCGGAAACCAAAATGCCGGCAGGGCCAAACTCCTGATTCATCCGCCATTCCCGGCTATCGTCCTTGTGTTCAAAGATTGCAATCTTGCCTTCTAAAAGAGTAACTGCAATTAAGTGGCCGTTAATGGTAACCCACTGGGTGGTGTTGGGGTTTAAATCAAGGGTTTCGGCCGGTTGGACCTTAAAAACCCAACCTCCGGCCAAAACCGGGGAATAGAAACCCCCGCAAAAAACTGTTACCAGGAAGAATGAAATAAAAACCGGCAAACGGAATAATTTCCCTGGCTGTTTCACTCTGCAGCACTCCTCAAATCATTTCTGTGAAATGACTCCAAGCCTAAAAACTAACAGGAAGCAATAGAATATACTTCAATCAAAATGGGAGATTTCCTTTTTTAAACATGGCTATTTCGGAATTTTTTAACTGCCGCTGTTCTCAAAATCGAAGCGGTTTTTACGGCAAATAAAAAAGTTTGTGTAATTCCTACACAAACTACATTTACTGGTCGGGCAGGCGGGATTTGAACCCACGGCCCCCACCACCCCAAGGTGGTGCGCTACCAAGCTGCGCTACTGCCCGGAATATGACACCAAATATTTTACCATTTCTCCTAGTATCAGTCAAGAACTAGTATTTATCAAATTTTGTAAAATGGTATTCTCCGAAAACAGGATTGAGAAGGATTCCCAAGGCAGGGCTTGCATATCTCAATATTAAACCGGCGGAAATTGATTAAAGGATTAAAAAAAGGGCGGCGTTATTGGTTACGAAACAACCCGCCGGCTTTTTAAAACATTACCGAATTGATCAACGGTGATCTCCAAACGATGCATAAAATCACCCAATGATGCAAGTTTAGAAACACTTTCCAAACGCATAAAATCTTCCAGCATTGTATTTAACATTTTATAGACCCCGGATAACTCATCTTCCCGGTTCTTCAGCCGTTCCCGCTCCTTCTCCATTGCATTTTTAAGGAGTTCGTTTTCATCGATCAACCGTTGAATTTCTTCCATTAATTTGTCTTCCCGTTTAACGTCCCGCTCAACCGCAAGTAAATGCTCGATAAAACCTCTTAAGTCAAGCTGATGACGCTGGTTTTCTTCAATTTTTACCACCCGCCGCTCCAGCATTGCCACAGCCTGAGGCAATGAAGACAGTTGATAAAAGAATGAATTCTCGGGAGCCAGGTTGGAAATAGTTGGAATATTTATAGGCGCGGTGTCAACAGTATCAACCGGAACAGTAGTTTCGGCAAACCCGGTTCCAGGCTCCTTCTTTCCCCGGTTAAGATCAGTTTCCAACGGAGAGGCCTCGGAAACCGTTTCGCCTAATAACTCTTGCCCCATTTTCAATAAATCGGCCTCGCTGTACTGTAACCTTTTAACCAGACGGTAAAACCTTAATTTAAGGGCAGCGGCGGTAAAGGAAGTCCCCAGTTTTCCCTGAAGCTCTTCACAAGCCTGGGTGCGAGAATTGCCAAGGGCTTGATGTTTGCAAAAAACTTCAATGATTGTCCGATCAATCTCTTTTAACTCACGGCTTCTTCTCCGGGGTGTGGCGCCGGGTCCATTAGCGTATTTAGATTGCATAATGTTGTAATACTCTTGATTACTAAGCCCTTCCTCCTTTAATAGACGGCAAAACTGGCTACGCAAAGCGCTCATCTTCCGGCCAAGGCGGTTTACCAATTCCCGCCTCTTTTGGGGATCCCACCACGATTCAAATAATATTTTGTTCTCGGCCTCGGTATAACGCGGCTTAGATTTTTGCAACGGTTGAGCCGGGCTATTCATAATAGCCAAAGCGCCTTCAGACATCATTTTTCCCTCCCCACAACTATTTGACGAATTTAAGTTCTATCATATTTTGTTCTAGAGGGAAAACATTTATGCTAGATTACAAAAAAATATTTGCTTATTCTCCGGCCGAAAAAACTCCGCCAAATCTGGATATCATCCTATTTAATTCCGGCTTATTTGAATCGGTCATTACAAGCGTCCGCCCGGGAGTTTGGGTCAACAAAATCTCGATTAAAAGTCCGGCATTTAATCCAGCGCTAATCGGGTTAGGCCAGTAAGTAACCAGAAGATTGAGCAATTCCTGAAAATTTGCGGCGTCCGAGTCTGTTAAAAAAGGGCCCTCAATCTGAAAGACTTTGATTTGATTGGGATCCAAAGCCAGTAAAAAATCGATCAGCGGATCGCTATTCCCCTGGCAGAGAGCTGCCCAAAGCTGGTTTTGCGGCTCCGGCCGGAACCGGTATACTTCGGTTTCCGAAATTTCAGCCACCGGAATCAGGGAGCCTTTCCCCACCAGGTAATCGCTGGCCAGCGGCCGGTGACCACCAGACCTGATATTGGTTAAGCCACTGGTCAAAAGTTTAATATGTTCCGGTGTAGTTCCACAACATCCTCCGATAATCCGGACTCCGCTTTTAAGCAATTCCAGGCAGGAGTCGGCGTATTCCCGCGGGGATTCCAAATAAACGGTTTCGTCACCGGACAATGACGGTTTTCCGGCATTTGGCTGGGCAATAACAGGTAATTTTGAATAGGTAAGCAACTTGGCGACTATTGGTATCAGACCGGCGGCTGATAAACCGCAGTTGGCGCCCAGCGCCAATAAGGGAAATCCTGATAAAACGGACGCCACCATTTCCGGTGTCTGTCCAGTCAACAAACGCCCGTTTTCCATAAAACTGACGGTAGCAATCACCGGGAGGTCGAGATCGATAGCAGCCAGGATCGCTGCTTTCGTTTCCAAAATATCACTCATGGTTTCGATAATCAGTAAATCGACTCCAGCCCCCGCTAAAACGGTCGCCTGTTCCTTAAATGAGTTGAAAGCGGCTTTAAAAGTTAAATCTCCCAAAGGTTCCAACAGTTTTCCGGTTGGACCCATTGAGCCGGCCACTAAAATTCCAGTCCCGGATTTGGCGGCCTCTTTGGCGTTTTTAACCGCGGCTGTATTGAGTTCCCTTACTTTTTCATTACCCAATCCGTGGGCTTCAAGTTTGAGGCTGTTTCCGCCGAAAGTGTTGGTCTCGATACATTTAGAACCGGCTGCGATATAAGATTTATGTATGGATTGAATAAGATCCGGATGGCTAATATTAAGCATCTCAGGGGAGTCGCCGGGTTTTAACAGTTTGGATCTTTGAATCATGGTACCCATAGCCCCGTCAAAAATCAAAATCTCTTTGGTTAAATCCGGCATCATTTTACTCATTGAAACCTCCACCCCGTTTGCCCGGGGAGTTTTAATTTTAACATCTTATTATTTATTCAACGGCACTAAATCAACGCTGCCCCAAGCCGCCATTTTATCTCCTTTTATGACCACGGCGCCGGTAATACCAGGAACCGCTCTGGCTAACTCAATAGCGGCCGGCAAATCGGATATCTTCTGTACCCGGTTGGCGGCTGCAGTGGCCACGGCATCCGCTAGAGCTGCATCCGGTGAGATGATCACGGCAGCGTCGGCTCTTCCTAGGCTTAGAGAAGGACCCACCGTCCCGGCTGAGGTGCAGACCCCCAATCCATCGGGCTGCGGAGGGAGTTGCAAACCCAGTTTGAGGGAGAAAATGGACTGGCCGGCATAGATGGAAATGGTCCGGGGGGTTTTGGTATGAAGATAAATATCGCCGCCGTTTTCGATGATCAGCTCCGGACAGTTGTTTTTAAGATCCCGCCCGATTAGTCCGGCGATCGCTCCCGCCACCGCGGCCATCGGTCCGACTCCAGCCTTGGCGGAAGCGGTAATCATCTTTTGGACCAACTCCGGCGCCTCATGGTCTGCCGGGTACGGCTGCAAAGTAGCGGCAAAACCTGGATAATTGTGAATATATTCCTTTAAATGCCGGCGGTAGAGCGTCAATGATTTTTTAACCTGCGCCTGAATATCGGCGCTGGCTAAAATCCACAGATCGCTCTCGCCAACGGCAACCCGGAATTTATTCAAATCGGACGCGACCGCCGAACGGTAAAACCGTTCAACATCGTTCCGCTTCCGGTATTCATCAATACCCGGCATTAAAAGCTTACTTGAATAACCTGCATCGGACAGGCTTTTACGCATAACTCACAAACAATACATTGTTCCTTATCAAACCGGAGTTTCCAATCGGGAGCGCCTATGGACAAGGCTTTGGATTGGCAAACCGCGGTGCAGCCGCCGCAATTAATGCATTCTTCTTCGTTTAGAACGATCTCTTTGCTTACCGGTTCAATCCGCACTCCCTGCGCGCGCAGATATTCCACTCCCGCCTCAATATTCTCATTGGAGCAGTTGGAAAGCTCGATCACTAATTTGCCTTCCTCTCCAGGGGTAATCTTGGCTTTTAAAATATTTATCTCCAGATTGAAATCCTTTACTAAATGATAGGTTAATGGCCGCTCAGTCAAATCCGGCGGGAAGGTGAGCACCAGTTTCTTCTTCGCCATTGTTTAGTCCTCCTTTTCCCATTCTTCCAGGGTATTAACCTTGTTATCCATCGGCAAGCGTTGCACCGGTTCCGCCAGGGTAAACTGGCCTTTAGCAATCCAGTCCTTAAGCGTCAAAGCGATCTGTCTGGCTTTAGGCAGTGACGAGAGCGGAGCTGTCGGTACGGTCTTGCCGTTGATGGTGATGGAACCGGAGCGCAACTCGGCATAACTAACCAGGCCAAAGGTTGGTTTGGAACGTTTAGGAATACTGTAATCGACTATCGTCGCTTTGATCTCCTCGTTGCTTACCGAAGCATATTTGAGGACCTCCTCATCCAAAACCGGGATGGGAATCCCGACTCCCATATACATACTGACACCGTAACGATCGAAAATGGCGGCCCGCATAAAATCCCGGCTCATACCCTTTAAATCGCCGATCAAAGCCAGAGTGCCGGCAGAAGCAACCGGAACGCCATTTTCAGCCCTTTTTTGCAGCGGATTATGCTGTGTTCCTTCCCAGGCCACATAGCCGGTGGTTCCTCCCAGGAAGATCCGGGTGCCGATACCAATGGTCCGGTAAAAAGGATCATTTAATAAGGGACTGAGTTCACCGGCGCTGCAATAGGTGCAATTGCCCAAATTAGGCAGCAAGGTCCCCATATAAGTATAAATAGTACGGTTCGATGAATTTACGGCCACGGAATAGTTTTGATAAGCATTTCGCGGGTTGAACAGATAAGCCTGATTCAAATTTTCAAGACCGATAAAGGTCCTGATCTCCTTCCGGGGATAACAATCGGTGCCATAAGAAACCGCTTTCAACTCAACTTTTTTCCCGGAGATTAAATCCTCAATCACATGGGCCCCGCCGTATTTAAAACCCTTAATCTCCGATAATTCGGTAGCGCCAATATAGGCGTCAACCGCCGCAATGCCGGTGTAAGCGGGAACATCATTCAACCATACCTTGTTCATCTTAATCGGGGGATCGGAGTGGCCGAAATTTAAAAAAGCCCCCGAAGAACACATCGGTCCGAAGGTGGCGGTGGTTACTACATCCACTTCTTGAGCGGTCTTGGTTATCCCTTTCTCTCTAGCGATTCCGATAACCTCCTCAGCGGTAACCACCACCGCTTTCCCCGCTTTGATTTTTTCATTAATCTCGGCATAAGTCTTCATTTGTTCAACCCCTTATTGACAGAATAAATATATCTCTAAGCAATATAAAATAAGGCCATCAATCCAATAAAAAAACCTCTTCAAATAAGAGGCGAACATTGGCCTCTCATCTTTCAGGAATACCTGCTGGATTTGGCACCATACTCGTAAACTTACGAAGGTTGCCGAGGTTTCACAGGGCCAGTCCCTCCACCTCTCTTGATGAGTAGATCCATCACTATTTTTTTATTGTCTTTTAATATATCACTTGTTTCGCGGATTTGTCAAGCGGAATAAAGATAATTCCTAAGGCTTTTTCTCTTCCGGAGGGGTCTGGTCCGATTCCGTTCGCCGTTCCGACTTCTCAAGCTCCCGTTGACGTTTTAGGGCCAAGGCTACGTCATCGTTTTTTAACTGTAGGGGCATGGTGGCGACGACAATATGCTTATGCTTAAGCAAATCCTTGGAAATAAAGAACCGGCTCTGATTATGAAGGATCCTTTGCCACCAGTGGCGTACTGAAAACTGGGAAATAATGACGGTAATCATGTCGCCTTTTTGGTAGTTATGCTCTTCATAAGATTCGACAAAATCCAGTAATGGTTCGACAACCTTGCGGTAAGGGGAATATTTTACAATCAGCGGAATATTGGTCCGCAGCAGACTCCATTTCTCCTTGATTTTACGCCCCGCTTCTTCATTAGTGGCAATGTTAAAGGCCACCACATTATTGGAGATGGTTTTGGCATAACGTAAAGCCCGAATACTGGCTTTATTTATACTTTCAATCGGCACAATCACATGGTTGCGGTAGGTGCTTTTCGATAAATCCAATCCTTCCAGTTCTTCAGGGCGCAAGCGCAATTGTTCGGCCACCGCCTCATAATGGCGCTTTATCTTCATGAACACCAGCATCATAATGGGGATAGCAATGATGACAATCCAGGCGCCCAAAAAGAATTTGGTCCTCCCAATGACAATTACGGTAATAAAAGTGACCAAAGCGCCGAGCCCGTTGACGGCCGCCTTGTAATGCCAACCCTTTTCCTTCCGCCGGAGCCAATGAACGAACATCCCCGATTGTGAAAGGGTGAAGGAAATGAAAACTCCGATGGCATAAAGCCCGATCAACCTCGTAACATTCGCCCTGAAAATTACTATTAAAAAGCCGGCGATCAAAGTCAAGACCAGGATGCCGTTGGAAAAACTTAAGCGTTCACCGCGTTGGGTCAATTGACGCGGGGCGTAACCGTCTTTAGCCATCAGGGAAAAAAGCATCGGAAAATCGGCGTAAGCGGTATTGGCGGCCAACGCTAAAATAACCATCGTGGCTATTTGCACAAAGTAGTACATGATGCCGCGGCCGAAGATCTCGCCGCTGATTTGCGAAAGTACCGAATTATGGGGTGAAGGAGCTACATGATATAGATTAGCCAGATACGATATGCCGCCGAAAAGAATAAGCACCACCATAGCCAGCATCAATAAGGTTTTTTTAGCCAGCCTAGCCGGTGGTTCGGCAAAATTAGGAACCGCGTTGCTGACGGCTTCCACTCCGGTAAGAGCGGTACAACCCGATGAAAATGCTTTCAGGATTAAAAAGACGGTTAAAGGTTCAACCGCAGTCGCCGCCAGTTTGGGTTCGGGAGGAACATATCCGAAAATTTTAACTTTGACAACCCCGGCGATGATCATGGAGATGATGGCGAACATAAAGGCATAAGCCGGGATGCCGAAGATTTTGGCCGATTCCCGGAT
>JBLNCU010000122.1:0-16414 GCA_050260935.1 Bacillota bacterium | reverse complement strand
CAATTTTTTAGATCATTGTATAATGCTATTACTTCTAACGGTGATTTTCAAGTTCTAATCATTATGGTTAAAAGTATTGTAATAAATCCTGAAATTTTTTGATCCCGAATAGGCGGTAAACCTGGAAGGTTTAATAAAGTTGATTCTCAAAGAGATTTTTTATATACATACATTGAAATACCGAGGAGAAATAAGGTAAAGATACCGGTTAAAACAATCAGGATTTGGGGGCCAAAGTTCCAAAACGCCGCTCCCAGCATGATAACTGTTAATAACCCGGCAAAAATCCTAGCGATTGAGCGGGCAATAATATCCAGATTATAAGGACCCTGATGAATTCCGTCAAAGTCAATTTGTTCCTCGATTTTTAAAATCTTAGTCACAAAGATTCTATACAACCGGTGGACCATAAACAAACCAATCAAGCTTAAAGGTATTAATACCGGAATCCGATTTTCCAGGAAAGCCCATGAGACTGTAACCAGGTAAATTCCAAAACTGCCGATAAAAATGAAGTTTCTTTCAATTGGTATTCCCGTTTCTTCCGGGAAAAGGAAGGGGCGCATAGTAATGGAAACAAGTTTGGCCGCATATTTAATAAACTTCGGAATTAGGCCCGCGAATACTTTACCGATATAAAGAGAATTTTTCATTGTTACCGGAGCCAGCAAAGTCATTACGAAAACATAGACACCGGTAAACTGATAGAGATTTTCGGAAAGCGCCCCGGAGGTATATCCAAGGGTCGCGAAGATCATGGAATATTCGCCTCTGGCTATGGTACTGGAGCCTATACTGATAGCTTTGGCAGCGGAAAATCCGCTAAAAAAAGCCGCTGAAGATGTAAAAACCATTTCCGCTATAAAACTGACCGGTATAATTAAAGCCGCCAGAGGCAAAATCCCGGGAATCCGGCGGGGATCTAAAAGCATACCGAAAGAGATGAAAAAAACAATCAGAAATATATCCTTAAAAGCGGAAACCGTATGATGCAGCCGTTCCTCCACGTCGTAACTGTTGATCAGCATTCCGAGCAAGAAAGCGCCCGCGGCCGAGGCCAGCCCGATTTTTACCGCCAAAGAGCTGCTCAATAAGATTAAACTTAGGATTAAGGCCGTAAAAAGTTCCTGAGACTCGATCCGCATAAGGATTTTATCAGTGAATTTATTAATTAAAAATATCCCCAGCAGAATAAATACAGCGTAAAAAGCGAACGATTTCAAAATCGAACCGGCGATAACCCCTAACTGGATTGTGCTGAAAGCCGCCAGACTTGATAAGATACCCAGTAACACAATGGCGATAAAATCTTCGTAAACCATTACCCCCATTAATACTTCGGACTCGCTGGAAGCGGTCTTCCTCTGTTCAAAAAGAAGTTTGGCCACCACGCCGCTGCTGCTCAAGGCGATGATACCCGCCAGGTAAAGCCGCTCCTTAAATAACAACCCTAAAATGCTTCCAAGGAATAATCCGGTTATAATATTGAAGAGGATTTTATAGGTGCCGATAAAAAGGACTGAATTTTTAACCCTCTTAAATTTAGCAACGGAAAATTCCAGCCCCAAAAAGAACATCAATAAAACAATTCCCATTTCAGCCAGGGTATCAACTAAGCCAGGATCTTTGATTAAACCGAATACGTTCGGGCCAATCAACAACCCGGCGATCATATAACCGGCAATTACTGATTGACGAAGCCTTTTCATTATGATAGCGGTAAAAAAACCGAAAAATAATACTATTCCAAGCTCAAATAAAATGTCGAAATGCATGAGTCCTCCTGTACAATTTGATTCTTTAGCGAATGATCGCCAGAAAATCCTTAAAACGCTCCGGCTTGCCTATGACCACGCAAAGGTCCCCGTCCTCAAATATAAATTCCGAACTCGGGTTGGGAATAAAAGTGTCATTTCTTAAAACGGCGATAATCGATACCTGGGTGCGTTTTCTAATGCTTAACTCGCCAATTGCCCGGCCGATTACAGGCGAACTGGAATCCAGTTTAAACCAGTCAATCCGGATACCCTCCAACTCGACTTCCAGGTTCTGGACTACCTTGGGTTTATACATGACGCCCGCTAAAAACCCACCCAGCCTTCGCGCTTCCTCATCCAGCAAGGTAACATTGGCTTGAGATTCCCCGTTCTTATCCAGGATATAAAACTCGCGCTTCCCGTCATGATGGATAATGATAGTCACTTTTTCCTTTGAATGCGTGGTGCAACTGATTTTTTTGCCTATTCCGGGCAGATCGGTTTCGCTAAAAAATGACATTTTTTTAAATCCTCCTGATTCAATTGTGGTTGTTCTTAAGAAGAATTATTGTTAGAATAAGTATAGATTATTATTTTCCTAAATATCCGGCCTTGGTGTTGATAATTGCTCCTTTACCGGTCATTTATTGGGAGGGAAAAAATATGAACATTATTATAGTAGGATGCGGTAGAACCGGAAGCGCGATTGCCGCGCAAATGTCCGCCGAAGGTCATGATACGGCGATTATCGATCTGAATCCTTTGGCATTCAACCGTCTCCCGCCGGACTATCCGGGTCGGTTAATTGTGGGAACCGGCATTGATGAAGACGTGCTCCATAACGCCGGAATTGAAAGCGCCTCCGCTCTAGTCGCCATTACCAAAGGAGACAATACCAATATAATGATCGGTCAAATCGCCAAATTTATTTATAGGGTACCCAAAGTAATGGTTAGGATTGTCGATCCCAAAGTAAAGAAATTTTACGAAGAAAAATTCGGACTCTCCTGTTATTGCCCAACCGAGGAGAATCCCGGCCACTTTATCCGTTTTATCAAGGGGGAAGAACAATGTATGTCGTAATAGTGGGAGGCGGGAAGGTCGGTTACTATCTGACCAAAACACTTTTAAAAGAAAATTATGAAGTAACCTTACTTGACTGGGATTTTCAAAAGGTAAAAAAACTCCAACAGGAACTGGGAGATACCGTTATTTTCGGCAACGGCTCCTCCATTGACGGCTTGGAGAAAGCCGGCTGTTCCCGGGCGGATGTCATTGTGGCGGTAACCGGGGATGATGAGGACAATCTAGTCATTTGCCAGTTGGGCAAGGGGTATTTTCAAATTCCCAAGGCAATCGCCAGAATTAATAATCCTAGAAACGAAAGAGTCTTCAAGGAGTTGGGGGTCGGAACGACCGTTAGCGGTACAACCGCAATCACTGAAGCCCTTGAACGTTATGTCGCCAAGCAGCAGATTACAGCCTTAATGAGCTTTAACTACAATGAAATGGTCTTACTGGAGGCGGAGTTAAAGGACGAATCCCCGGCGGCCGGTAAAAAAATTTCGGCAATCCAATTGCCGTACCACAGTTTAATTGTAGTAGTCTTAAGGGGTAAGGAAACCATACTGGCCAAGGGAGATATAACGCTGCAGCCTAAAGACCTGGTGCTGGCAGTCTCCACTCAAAAAGAACAGGCCAACATCAGGAAAGCGTTATTGGGGGATTAATCGGCCAATTGGAGAGTATCGATGAAATATCAAAATATCTTAATACCAACCGACGGATCAAAGTCAAATCAGGAAGTCATCCGTTTTATCTGTTCGATTCAGAAAGTAACCGGCTCCAATATCCTGGTGGTATTCGTAATTGAAGTACCACGTAACCTGCCGCTGGATGCCAACTTGCCCGTTAAAACGGAGCAAGCGAAGGAAGTTTTAAAAGAGGTTGCCAACATCGCCGAAGAGTATCAGGCCCGGGTGGACACTTCGATCATTTACGCCAGATCGGCCGAGGAAGCTATTATCGCGACGGCCGACGATCACCAATGCGATGTGATAGCGATCTCTCAAGACGACCACAGGCTAAGCATTTTCGCTAATAAGGCATCAACCATCTACCAAAAAGCAAAATGCAGCGTTTGGCTTTTTAATAACAAATCGGATTCGAAGGGGCGAACATTATGAAAACCGGATCGACACGCTATCCCTAGATCGAGAATATGTGCCCGGAGACCACTGACTTGAAAATGATGCGGACTAAGAAAGCCGCTTTTACTGGGATCGAAGAAGAAATTGAATTGATTGGGGTTAATACCTGCGGCGACTGTCCCGCAAAAAAAGCAGGCGGCGGTTATCAAGGAGGCGATCGCCAAAAAATTAGGGGCGAAGAATGATAGATTACACTCATTGAGGTAATCAGATGAACAATTCAATTGAAATATTCAACAAATTGGCTTTGGATTATGACCGCTGGTTTGAGGAGAATCGGGCGGTCTACGAATTTGAAGTTTCTGCTGTCCGGCGGTTTCTCCCTCCGGACGGGGTCGGGCTGGAGATTGGTGTGGGAAGCGGCAGGTTTGCGGTTGCTTGCGGGGTCAAGGTTGGGGTGGAACCGGCCCCGGCAATGGCCAAACTGGCCAGGGAACGGGGGATCACGGTTTATGAAGCCAAGGCGGAGGCTTTGCCGTTTAAGGATGGATCATTCGATTATTGCCTGTTGATTACGGTCATCTGTTTTTTAGACGATCCTCCGGCGGTATTGAAGGAAGCCAGCCGGGTTTTAAAACCGGGCGGCCGGTTAATCATCGGAATGCTTGACCGGGAAAGTCCCTTAGGGCGCATCTATAATGCTCAAAAAAGCAGCGATCAGTTTTTCCGCGAGGCCCGTTTCTATTCAGCGGCTGAAGTCAAAGAGTGGCTTTCCGGTTTAAATTTTCATAGTATTGAGGCTTGCCAAACTGTGTTTGCCGATCCCTGTTCCGGCGGGCAAATCAGGGAAGGCCATGGGGAAGGGTTGTTTACGGTTTTGGCGGCTTTGAAAATGTTAAAGAAGTAACGGATTTTAACCGGCAAAAAATAACACTTCACTTAAAACCTAATTGGAATTTTGTTGACGTTTTCTGCCAATAGTGTTACTATTTTAAAAGTAGTAGCACATTTTTTTCAAGTGAGTGATTTTCATGCATATGGCTGATGCCTTAATATCCCCGGCGGTCGGTGGGGCCATGTGGGCGGCCACGGCGGGAGTGGCGGCCTTTTCAGCTAAAAAGGTTCAACAAGATCCTGATGAGCGGAAAATTCCATTAATGGGCGTAATGGGCGCTTTTATCTTTGCAGCTGAAATGATCAATTTTGCGATTCCCGGAACCGGTTCGAGCGGGCACCTTGGTGGTGGTTTGCTTCTTGCCATTTTACTGGGGCCGCATGCCGCTTTTCTGACTATGATATCTATTTTAACGGTTCAAGCGCTCTTTTTCGGTGACGGCGGCTTGCTGGCTCTGGGTTGTAATATATTCAACCTCGCTTTTTTCACCTCCTTTATTGCCTATCCGTTGATTTATAAGCAAATAGCCGGTAAGAAGATGAATCAAAACCGGATTTTTTGGGGAGCGATGCTGGCGGCGGTTACCGGGTTACAACTGGGATCTTTCGGCGTAGTTTTGGAGACCTTGGTCTCAGGGAACTCCGCTTTACCCTTTAAAACTTTTGTTTTGCTAATGCAACCTATTCATCTGGCTATCGGGATTGTCGAAGGTTTGGTTACGGCGGCGGTAGTAAGCTTTATCCGGAAGGCCCGGCCCGAGCTTCTGGAAAATGCTGTTTTAGTCAAACCGCCTGGCGGCGTTTCCTTAAAAAAGGTTTTAACCGGACTGGGGATGGCGGCTGTTCTCACCGGAGGGGCACTTTCCTGGTTCGCTTCTAGCCGTCCGGACGGTCTGGAATGGTCCGTTTTCCATGCTTCCGGAAAAGAGCAGTTGGAGGCAGGGGATAAAATTCATCATCTGACAGCGATGCTCCAGAAAAAAACCGCTTTTTTCCCCGGCTATGAATTTAAAAAGAGTTCCCAAAAGACGGTGATTGAAAATCAGACTACTTCAACCTGGCCGGACGTAAAGGGCGGGACGACAGTCGCCGGTCTGGCGGGCGGTGTAATCACCCTGTTGCTGGCAGTTATTATCGGAGCGGTATTACGGTTCATTAAAAAAGCATCACCGCAGTAGTAAATTATAGATTGGAGCCGGTGGTAGTCGTCACCAGCTTGCAGTGTTTAACCCCCTTGATGCTGTTTAAACGCCCGGCGATCATTTGAATGTCGGGTTTGTTTCCCTTGACCACCAAAACTTCCAGACAATTATGGGCATCCAAATGGACATGGAGCACGGAAACGATTTGTTCATGAAATCGATGCTGCAAATCGGTTAAACGATCGGCCATCTCCCGGAGATGGTGGTTGTATACCAGGGTGATGGTTCCTATAGCCGGTCCCTCTTCAAGCCGCCACTCTTCTTCCACCAGATAATCCCGGATTAAATCCCGGATGGCTTCGGAACGGTTGGTGTAACCCTTGGACCCTATTAATTGATCAAATTGATGAAGTAAACCTGAATCGATGGAAATTCCAAACCGTTGTAATCCGGTTTCCATAATAAAGCCTCCCGTGTTGATAGATTAGGTATAAATTCGGTTTTGAAAGCGGTTATCCTTTTATCCGGAGGGGGTGTTTTTTGTACATAGGGGTTTCCCCGGCCGGGATGGAAAATGCGGGGCGGCTGTTCTTTAAAGCGCTGGGGGCGGCCGCTTCCACTCTGCTTATTCGGGTATATCAAAGAGGAGAGCGGCTTTATACAGCATTGGAAGCCAGAGGATATGTGGAGAAGCAAAAGTAGTTGACAAAAATTAGTCATGAGGGTATATTTATATTGTGCATATGCACATAATTACTTTGAAGGAGTGATTGCCCTGCCCCGGTGTAAGAAGAGACGATGTTGCAGATATCTCGGAGAGGAGCTTATTTACAAACCGGTGGCCATACCTTGTAAGGACCTCCGGGAGATCGTCATCGGGCTGGACGAGTTTGAAGCAATGCGCCTTTGCGACTTGGAGGAATTAGACCAAATCACCGCCGGAGAGCGGATGGGCGTTTCCCGGGGCACGATCCAGCGGCTGCTAACCAGTGGCAGAAAAAAATTGATTGAGGCCTTAATCAATTCGGCAATCATCCGGATTGGAAATTTCAGCGAAAAATTTGAGAAGGAATAAACCAATGAAGATTTGTATCCCTACTCTAGGCGAAAAAGGACTTGAAGAACAGGTCTGTGAGCATTTCGGCAGCGCCCCCTATTTTACTATTGTCGAATCAGATTCCAATGAAGTAGAGATCGTTAATAACCAAAACCAGCATCACAGCCACGGTGTTTGTCATCCCATGGCTTCGTTAAGCGGCAAAGGGATTGACAGTGTGGTTTGCGGCGGCATGGGACGAAGGGCGGTCGAGCTGTTAAATTCGGACGGTATTAAAGTCTATCTAGGTAGCGGCTCCACTGTAAAAAATTTGGTGGAACAATATAAACAAGGCGATTTAAAAGAACTGACCGTGGCTAACGCTTGTGGGGGCAATGATCATGGCCATAGTTGTCATTAAGGGGGGTTTGACGATGCCGATTTATCGCCTTCATGCCTTCCCGGAGGGTGTTGCGGCGGGAAACACTAGTTTAAGACGCCTCCAATGGTTTTGGAATACCGCTTCAAAAAATTGAATACGCCCCTAATAAATTTAAAATATTAATGTTTATAGGCCAAAAACGAATTGAGGAGATAATATGACCGCCGGTGAAAGATCCATCTTTGAGAAAAGCGTCAATTCCTTCGGGACTATTAAGCGGGTTATTGCGGTAATGAGCGGTAAAGGCGGTGTTGGGAAGTCTTCGGTTACCGCCTTGCTGGCCGCCGCTTTAAAACGCCGGGGGATGGCGGTTGGGATACTCGATGCCGACTTGACCGGCCCGAGTATTCCTAAACTATTCGGGCTCAAAGGCAAATTAGGTCATAATGGTCTGGCGATGGAACCGGTGATGTCGGCTCAAGGGATCAAGGTGATCTCCGTCAATTTGCTGTTGGATCAGGAAGATCAACCGGTAATCTGGCGGGGCCCACTCATCGCCGGGATGGTTAAACAATTCTTTGAAGAAGTGGATTGGGGCGTTCTGGATTATTTATTGGTCGATTTGCCGCCGGGAACCGGCGATGTACCGCTGACTGTGATGCAATCCTTGCCTTTAGACGGGATGATCGTGGTCTCTTCTCCGCAGGAACTGGTGGAACTAATCGTTAAAAAAGCGGTGCATATGGCGGAACAGATGCGAATTCCCCTTTTAGGGCTGATTGAAAATTACAGTTATCTTGAATGCCCCCATTGTAGGCGGAAAATCGATTTATTCGGCAAGAGCCGGGCTGAGCAAGTGGCTGCTGATTCCGGACTGGCTTTGCTGGGACGGTTGCCGGTCGTGCCTGAAGTGACTGCTTTGGCTGATCAAGGGAGAATCGAGGCGGTGGAGGCTGTGGTTCCGGGATTCTTTGATCCCGTAGCCGCCCGTTTTTTGGAGGTAATTAACTTGTAATAATCAGGCAAATCCTTTTAATCTGTGTTAATCCTGTCTATTAAACCTTGTTTTAACAGGATTAACACGGATTTATCGGATTAAAAATTTAATAATCAAATTTTTTACTTTTCTTGACTAGTGGCGCCGGTGAAATCCCGGGGAATGTTCTTGCTTTTTCGACTGTTTCTTATGGAGGTACTACATGTTATATCGGCGATTTTCATCAAGGTGTCGAAGGCCCTGCCGTTTTCAACTCCGGTTATAAATAATTAAATGAAAAAGCCCCGGAGATCCGGCGTTGGATTAGAGCAGATGGTAAAAAATCTTTTTGGGGGAGAGTTTTGGTTTAATTTTTCTGTTTGCCGCTCTTCTTCATGGTCTCCCTTTTTGAGGCGTATTTAGCGGCAACCACTTTGTCCGCTTTATAGGCCCCATAAGAAAATAATCCAAAAATACTTAAGACCATAAATACCGTTCCCCATATAAGACCCCGACTCATATTATTCACCTCCTAAAATTTATAAAACAAGTAGAAAATAAAAAAAGTGGGAAGCTCAAATTAATGAGCTCCCCACCCCAGAAGCAAATATCTCTTGAAAGCGACTAAAAATCGCCCAACCGTGGTAAGATATTCTTTTATTATTATTCTAGTCTTCTTCCTTTCAGATATCAAGCGCAAATAATATCCATGAATTCGTTACTAGTTTTCCCACGGCCTGAGGCCGGTGGAAATTTACGGTTAACTCCGTAAACCGTTGCTAATTTTCTTACCGATGAATTTTCGCCGCCGAAAAAATTCATAATAAGCTTGAAGGTGAATGGGGAAATGACTGTCGGTTCACAAGTTAAACAAACCTTGGCCTCGTTAAAAAGCGCTCATGCTACTTTGCAGACATACGCCCTCCAAAGCAGGGATGATGAATCAAAAACCGTTTTCGAAGAGGGAGTGAAAATTACCGGCGAGATCATCGACGGGCTTGAGGAGCGGTTGAAAACCCTGGAATTTGAAGAGCCGCAGTATAAGGGATTTTAAGGAGTCTCAAAAAAGAGGAATATAAAATCCAGAAGCCCGGAGTTATAGTGAATTCAAAGAGGGTATTTATCGCGCCTGATAGCGCAGGTGGTTGAAATGCAGAATTGGTTGATAATTTTTAGCCGTTCAGTTTTTTCATTTCTAGTGGTGTTGGCCTTGGTCAGACTGATAGGCAAAAAGCAGCCATCAAGGATGAATCCGTTTGGTTTCATCAGTTTAATAGCGCTTGGAATAATAGCCGCTTTAATTTCCACTGGAATTATTGCTAATGCAGTGTTGGGTTTAATCGCCTTGGGAGTTTGGGGGTTGCTGCCCATAGCCTTGGACTACTTGGCCTTAAAGAGCAAATGGGTCCATGGTCTGCTCAACGGTAAGGAGACTGTATTAATCAAACAGGGGAAAGTCATGGAGGAGAATTTATTTCGCGTGCGGCTCACCGGGGAGGAATTACTTCGGGAACTCCGCTCTAGGAATATCTTCAACATCGGCGAAGTAGAATTCGCTTTAATGGAAACAACCGGCGACATTAATGTCTTGCCGAAGTCGGAGTATCATCCGGTCACTCCGCATCACCTTAGAAAAAAAGTAGCTCCTCAAGCCGAAGCCCAGACTGTTATCCTTGATGGGAATATTATTGATGAGCCGCTGGCAAGCATGGGATTAACCCGTGACTGGCTTAAATTACAGTTGGAAAGGTTAGGGGTCTCTTTGACCAACGTTTTTATCGGCCAAGTGGACTCAGCCGGCGATTTATTTATTGATCTGTTTGATGATTCGCTTATTATTCCCCAACCCAAAGTAAAAGACTTGCTCTATGCCAATCTATTGAAAATCCAAGCCGATTTAATGTCTTTTGCTCTGGAAACCGGAGATAAAGAAGGCAAAATGCTTTATTCCGGATTTACCGCCAGACTTCAAAAGCTGCTCAAAAAGTTAGAACCGTATTTATTACGTTGAGAGGCAGGGCGTTAATGTCCAATCAAAAAAAGAAGAAACTTACCCCGACCCAGCAAAAATACCAGTCTTTCGCTAAAGACAGGGAACCGAAACGGCCTGTGCTGGCCAACTCGATCAGGGCTTTTATAGCCGGAGGCCTGATTTGTACTCTCGGACAAGCGCTGCAAATGATGTTTATGAAGTTTTTCGGCTTTAACGAAGATACGGCCGGCAACCCCACAGTGGCAGTGTTGGTCATCGTTGCTGTTTTATTGACCGGTTTTGGAGTTTATGATCATATCGCCCAATGGGCGGGGGCCGGAACGGCGGTACCGGTAACCGGTTTCGCCAATTCAATTACCTCAGCCGCCATCGAGCACCGCAGCGAAGGGTTTGTGCTCGGGGTTGCCGGCAAAATGTTCAAGTTGGCCGGGTGCGTGATTGTCTATGGTGTGGTGGCCGCTTTTGCGGTGGCGCTGATTAAAATTATTATCAAAGCCTTAGGTGGAATTTAAATGCTTCAAGGACACCAGTCATGGGAATTTGCTTCCAAGCCGGTCATAACTGGAGCCGCGGCTGTAGGGGGACCTTTCGAAGCGCAAGGGGCTTTGGCTGATGATTTTGATATGCTACACGGCGATATCTGGTTGGGGCAGGACAGTTTTGAAAAGGCCGAAAAAAAACTGTTGGAACAGGCTTGCGAAATCGCCTTAACTAAGGCGGGGCTAAAAAAGAATGATCTTCAGTTTTTTTTAAGCGGTGATTTAATGAATCAGATCATTAGCAGTAGCTTTACCGCCAGAACCTTGGGAGTTCCTTTTCTGGGACTTTACGGAGCCTGTTCCAGCTCAATGGAGGGACTGGCATTGGGAGCGCAACTGATTGACAGCGGGTTTGCCGCGAATGCTTTGGTGGCCACCTCCAGTCATAACGCCGCCGCTGAGAAACAATACCGTTATCCGACAGAGTATGGGTGCCAAAAACCGCCGACCGCTCAATGGACGGTTACCGGCGCCGGAGCGGCTTTACTGATGGATCAAGGGGAAGGCCCCCGGGTAACTGGAGCCACAATTGGGCGAGTAGTGGATATGGGGCTTTCCGATCCTTTCAATATGGGCAGCGCAATGGCGCCGGCGGCGGTCGAAACCATTGAGGCCCATTTTCGGGATTTTCGACGGAAATTCGATTATTACGATCTGATCGCCACCGGGGATCTGGGCCGGGTAGGACATCAAATAGCCGCCGCCCTTCTGGAAGAACATGGCCTGGCTATTCCCGAAGAGCGATTTACTGATTGCGGTATTTTAATCTATCATCAGGATCAACCGGCATTTGCTGGAGGGAGCGGTTGTGCCTGTTCGGCTACAGTAACTTTTGGGCATTTTCTAAAACGGATGCTGGCTGGTGAATTAAAACGAATTTTAATTGTAGCAACCGGGGCCTTGCTTTCCCCCCTATCATACCAGCAAAAAGAAAGCATACCTTGTATTGCCCACGCGGTGGCGTTAGAAATTTAATGGGGGTGGGGGTTTGGAAAAATTCCTTTTTGCTTTTTTGGTGGGGGGCGGGATTTGCGTCATCGGCCAAATATTAATGGATGTTTTTAAGCTGACTCCCGCCCATACGATGTGTTCGCTAGTGGTAGTGGGCGCTGTTTTAGGAGGCTTAGGGCTTTATGAACCTTTGATCAAATTTGCCGGGGCCGGGGCTACGGTTCCGATCAGCAGTTTCGGAAATTCCCTGTTAAAGGGGGCTCTTTTCGAAGCGGAAAGGGATGGCTTGATCGGGGTTATCACCGGGATCTTTGAAGTGACCAGCGCCGGAATTTCCGCCGCGATTATTTTCGGGTTTTTAGGGGCCGCGCTGTTTAAACCTAAAGGTTAAAAAATACAGCCGGCTCCCTATCCCCTAAAAAGGGACAAAAGTTTTGCTGGTGCCCCCTAGGGGAAAAGGGGGTTGACAAGAAATTAACTGATTTTACTTATCAACCAAAACCTAAAAGGAAAGGAGTGAGGAAGCGATGACGGTGGGAACCCAAGTGGAGAAAGCTATTGCCAGTGTTCAAAGCGTGGCCGCCAGCATGAAAACTTTTGCGCTGGAGACCCAGGATCCTCAGGCCAAACAGATGTTTCAACAGTTGGCCCAGACATTTGACGGCGCCTTGAATACTTTACAGGAGCGCCAGAAATACATCGGACAGCAAGAACCGCAATATAAACAATAATTGTATAGAAAAGCTGAATGATAATACTTTCGGCTTTTTTTAATTAAGCTACCAGTCAAATACCTCCATATTATCGGAAATGTATCTTAAGAGTCTATTGTAAGCGATTTTTTCCACGGTAATAAGCTCGGGCGTTTCCCGCCGATCGATGGTCATGGCCAAAAAACCTTGATCACAAAGATACATAAGGGTTTTCTTGATATCAGCCAGAGGTAGGCCGCTTCTCTCCTGTAACCAAAAATTGGTGTAACCATCACTGCAGTTAAATAAATGTTTAACCAATTTCCAGGAATTCCTGACGACTGTCTCCATGCCAATCACCCCCTTACGCTCTATTCTTCTATAAGAGTATGTTTCTTCCTTATTATCCGTATCAAGTTTTTGGCGCAATTATTTGTTTAAATAGCCGTATGGGTCATGATCGAAATGAAGGCCGGTTTTTGTTGCCTGTTTCAGGGCAAGCCCTTTTACTGCCATATTTTAATAAGTCGGTAAACGCTTCAAGCCTTGTTTCCACAGCGGTTTGCGATGAATGTTCATCAATTATCACTGTAAGCACGGGGATGGAATAGTCTCTTGAAACAGCCGGCAATGCCTGCATGGCAATAATCTCCGGCATGCAGGTGAACGGAGCAAGTTCAATAATTCCCTGAAAATGGTTGGCGCCCGCTGCTACGGAATGGGCAACCGTCTCCAAACCATGACCTCCCACGGCGCTAGTTAGGTAAGGCTTGGCTAATAATTGCAATTCTTTATACCAGGCGGGTTTAAAGATGCTCAAACAAAGATGTTCGAAAATCCAATCGGAAAGGTAGATTGTTCGCTTAACTTCCACTCCCATCCCCCCTAAAACCCTTTCCATCTGGAAATTGATCCGTGGTTCCAAAACTATATAGATCTCCCCCACCAGAATTATCTTTAGGGAAACCTCCGGCTGTTTAAGCGGAATCGCCTTTAATTCGGCGGTTGCTTCGGTGAAAACCCTTTTAATACCCTTTATAGTGGAGGCCCTGTCAATCATCTGGTAAAAATTGTTCTGGAGCCGATTGGTGGTTCCCGGTATTTGTTCCGCCGGCCGGAATTTGTTGGCCAAGCGATCATAATCCTCGATAGCCCGGGCTTTTAACCAGAAAATATAGAGCGCCTTCATTAAATAAGAGAGTTTGTGGCGGGGAATCACCCGTTTAATATTCCGCCACAGTTCCCAGGGATGAGTTTTGGGCGCCTCCAGCACTAAAAACTCTACATTATAACCGGAATCTTTCAACACTTCCCGTTGAACCTCGCCGTAATAACCGAAGCGGCAAGGGCCGACTCCGCCGGCCATTAAAATACATTCTGCTCCGGCTTCGATGGCTTCAATGTAATTTCCCAGATTGACTTTGAAAGGAAAACAGGCAAACTCCGGGGCGATTTTGGTTCCCAGGGAGATGGTGCGCTGGGAGGTAAGCGGAGGAACAACCGGTTCCAAATCTAATTCCTGGAGTAGAGCCCTGCATGGTATATAAAAATTACCGAGATGCGGGAAGGTTACTTTCAGCATGAAAACCCCTGCAAAAGTTTGTTTTCCAAAATTATTTTGATGATTTTCAGGAATGAAAATTCGTTGAAAAAGATGGCTGCCCTAAATAATAAAGGTAATTCCCTTTTATATTTCGCTCTGTGTCTTGGTGGCCAATAAAACCAACCATGGAAGCATTGAGACTCAGAGAATGGACACTTTTAATAAATTATCCTTGAGAACAAAGCCAGGGCTTTTTACAAATTCGTAATTTACAAATCCTGTTTTTAAGTTTAAAATATATTCAATAGAATATTTTAGCTTCAGGGCAGGGTGCGGTAAAAAAACCAATTCCCGACCGGCGGTAAGGGGAAGCTAAGCAACCTCAAGTCCGCGAGCCATTTGGCAGATCTGGTGTGATTCCAGAACCGACGGTAGAGTCCGGATGAAAGAAGGAAACGTTTAGTTTTGTTTAGCCCTGAAAAATTTTCGGGGCTTTTATATTTCTTGGGTTGGTGTGAAAATGGGTGAGCAAGTTATTACGGTTAAAGAATTGACCCTTGCTTTTGAAAAAGGCGGTTTGCCTGAACTTTCCGGGGTGAACCTGGAAATCGGGGCGGGGGAAATAGTCAGTCTGGTTGGGCCGAGCGGCTGCGGTAAATCGACTCTGTTAAGGCTGATCGCCGGAGTCCTTGCTCCAACCGAAGGGGAAGTGTTGATCTTCGGAGAAAAAGCTACCCCGGGTTGGCCGGGACTGGGCTTTGTTCCCCAAGATTCGCTCCTGCTTCCATGGCGCACTGTGGCCGCAAATATCCGCCTCCCCTTGGAGATCCATAACTCGGAGAACAAAGAGATTATTGAAGCCAAGATTCAACAAGCAATTGACCTAGCTAACCTAAACGGTTCGGAACATAAATTCCCCCGGCAGCTCTCCGGAGGTATGCGTCAACGGGTGGCCCTGGCCAGAGCGCTGGTTGGCGAAACCAAAGTTTTACTGCTGGATGAACCTTTTGCCGCCCTCGATGATCTGACCCGTACCCAACTTCATCTGGAATTATTGCGAATGCAAGCCCGCACCGGCACAACGATTTTGTTGGTTACCCACAATATTTTTGAGGCGGTCTTTCTCTCCCGGCGGGTGGTGGTAATGGGTGAAAAACCGGGCCGGGTTTTAGGAGAGGTCCAAATTTGTCTGGGGTGGCCCCGTACTTTGAAGATGGTGGGGGATCCGGAGTTCGGTCATTTGGTAACCAGTGTTCAAGATTTATTACAGCTTGGATGGGGTGATTATAACGGAAACTGATAAATGGACGCGTTTATTCGCCCTCTACTATGAATATCTGTTGATACCTTTCGGGTTGCTGATGTTTTTGGGATGCTGGCAATTACTAGCCCGCTTTTATCCCACTTTTATCCTCCCCGCGCCTTACCAGGTCTGGTTGCGGTTATTGGAGTTCGTTACCAAGGGGACATTCGGACAGCACATAATGGTGACTCTTTTTGAAGCGGGCGCCGGTTTTTGTTTGGGGACAGTCCTGGCCCTTCCTTTAGGATATTTTTTAGCCCGGCATCCTTTTGTCGAAAGATGCCTAACCCCTTATATTGTTGCTTTCCAGGCGATCCCTATTGTGGCTCTGGCACCCTTATTAGTGATCTGGTTCGGCTTCGGACTCACCTCCAAAGTTTTGGTCGCCGGATTGGTAGCCTTTTTCCCGGTTTTAACCAACGCCATTGTGGGATTTCGCAGTACGGATCACCGTCTCGCAGAGCTCTTAGCCATTATGGGAGCTAACCGGCAACAGTTATTTATCAAATTGGAACTGCCTTCGGCGTTGCCCATGGTCTTCGGCGGCTTGAAGCTGGGAATAACCCTGGCTGTTATCGGAGCGGTGGTGGGTGAATTCGCCGGGGCCGGAAAGGGGTTGGGGTATTTGGTCAATGCCGCCCGGGGCAGTTTTGACACCCCGTTAATATTTGTGGCTTTAATAGCTTTGGCTTTGTTGGGGGTAGGTTTTTACCTGTTCATCTCCTGGTTGGAGTACTGGTTGATGCCGTGGCGGCGCAGGGAATAATTTTTCTCTGTGTATGTTTAGCTCACTGGCGAAAATTATGAAGGAGGAAGTGTCATTAATGAAAAAAAGAATGGGGATTCTTTTAGTGTTAGCGGTCTTGCTGGCGACGGGAGGGTTACTGGCGGCCAAAAGCCCGGTGGAGCCCAAAAGGGTAACTGTAGCTATGACCTACATCCCTAATGTCCAGTTTGCCCCCTGGTACGTGGCGCAGGAAAAAGGATTTTTTAAGGCGGAAGGCCTGGCGGTAAATTTCGATTATCGGATGGACATCGACGCCCTGCCATTGGTAG
>JBLNCU010000121.1:0-20999 GCA_050260935.1 Bacillota bacterium | reverse complement strand
ATAATTTGATGTCCAGCCTTCGTCATGCTTAAGTACAATCTCCCACCCGTCTTCCGGGTCATGGATTATCTTCGATACGGTGCCATCGGCAATCGCCAGTACCGGCGCATCGGGAAGCGCCGTTATTTCAACTCCCGAATTAAACTCCCGGGTTTTATTGGCCGAATTATAACGCCAGCCATATCCCTTAATGATACTGCCTTGAACAGGCCAGACAGTCCTTTGAAACATGGTGGCTTCCGGGTTTCCCAATTCCTGGTTGGACAGAGTTTTGGTAATCTCCTCCAGGCGTACCAAATTTCCGGCATTGGTTATTAGGCGGCGAACAAACCCGGACTGGGACAACCTGCCGAAGGTATCTTCCATGGAGGTATTGACGGCGCTGTGTATTCTGGCGCCCACCCATTGAAGCCAAGGCGACTGACTGCTGGAGACGGCTAAAAGTAAAATCAAACAGCAGATAGAAACGATAGTTTGGTAGAGAAATTTTGAGGGAAAACGGGATTCCGGTTCGGCGGACGGGGTTGGTTCAGTATCCGGCCCGGTGGTGTTCGGTTCGGCTTGGAAATCGTAGAGTTCTTCATTTTTAATCATAAGCTCCCCCTCCCTTTTAAATTTATATGGGAGAGGAAGCTTGGCTAGAACGTTTTTTAACTGGTTTCAATGGCGTCGGTGGGACAGCCTTCCGCCGCCTCTTGAACGCAGCTTTCCAAGTCGGACTTTACGGTGTCGCCGGCGGCTTGCGCTTTTTCATCATCGTTCCAGGAAAAAACCTCCGGACAACTAGAGACGCATAGGCCGCAACTAATGCATAAGTCTTGATCCACTTTTACTTCCATCGTTTCATCCCCTGTTATAAATAATTTTTGCTATTATACTATTCCAAAAAAGGGAATTAACTATACTTGCGGCGCTGCGCAACCCGGGGTTAATTTCACCAAGGAGAATTTTCAGGTTCTCACGTACCAGATTGGGCAATACCGGTTCCTGGTCATCCAGCTTGAATACCCGGCTCGTAGCTTGGATTGTCGGAGACCCGCCGGCTCCATTTGCCGCATTTATCACCAAGGCAGGCTAAGAGGATACCATCGGAGGTCAGATCCACCACTTCGCATTGGTTGGCGCAACCATCACAATCGAAACTACGGGTGGAGATTGGGTCATTTAAGATTTTGAAGCCTTTAAACCGGGTGGCCGATTTTTTGGAATTTACCTCATCCCTGGCCAGAATTGCGGCTCCGACTGCCCCCATAACTTCAAAATGCTCCGGAATAACCAGTCGGCAACCTAATATTTCTTCAAAAGCGGCCCTGATTCCAAGGTTGGCGGCCACGCCACCCTGGAAAAGCACCGGCGGTTTTATTTCCCGCCCCTTACCGAGGTTCCCCAGAAAGTTGCGGACTAACGCCCGGCATAAACCGGCTAGAATATCTTCAAGCGGATGCCCCATCTGTTGTTTGTGAATCATGTCGGATTCGGCGAAAACAGCGCAGCGTCCGGCGATCCGCACCGGATGTTTCCCAAGGGCGGCTCTCTTTCCAAATTCGCTAATATCCATGTTTAAACGGGCCGCCTGCTGGTCGAGAAATGAACCGGTACCGGCGGCGCAGACCGTATTCATGGCGAAATCCTTGACAATGCCGTCCCGGATAATGATCAGTTTTGAATCTTGGCCGCCGATTTCAATAATGGTCTGCACTTCCGGCTCAAAATTCAAACAGGCCACCGCATGGGCGGTAATTTCATTCTTGATTAAATCGGCCCCGAATAACTTGCCGATTAACTGCCGGCCCGATCCGGTGGTCCCGACTCCGGCGATTTCCACCTCTTTAAAGTCTTTTATAATTTGAGCCATTCCTTTTTGGACAGAACCAACCGGATTACCTTGCGAACGAAGGTATAATTTTTTCAGCAGTTGTCCCTGGCTGTTAATAAGAGCCAGGTTGGTGCTTACCGATCCGACATCAATGCCTAGATAGAGCTTCAAGGGTTCGCCCTCCGTCGTTTTTTTTCCGCTGATAGGTCAATAAGTCGATAAAAGCTTCCAATCTTGTCCTTACACCGGCTTCGGCCGAATGTTCATCAATAATAATCGACAACACCGGGATGGATAGCTCCCGGGAGACGGTGGGGAGCGCCTGCATGGCGATAATCTCCGGCATGCAAGTAAATGGGGCCAATTCAACCACACCGTGGTAGCGGTTGATTCCGGCATTGACGGTCAAAGCCACCGTCTCTAGGCCATGCCCGCCGATAAAATTACGAAGATAGGGCCAGGCCAATAGTTTTAGTTTTTTATTCCAACCGGGGCGGATGATACTGAACAACAACTGATCACGAACCCACTCAGTGAAGTAAATGGTCCGTTCGACTTCAACCCCCATCTCTCCCAGGGTTCGCTCGATTTCAAAGTTTACCCGCGGCTCCAGCACCATATAAATCTCACCTAAAAGGACCACTTTTAGGGGAGAAAAACCTTTTCGCAGCGCCACTGCTTTTAAAGCCTCCAAAGCCCCGGCCGACGCCCCCCGGATATCTTCAATCATTACAGCCCGATCCAGCGCCCGGTAAAATTCATTTTGAATCCGGTCGACAGTGCCGGGCCATTGTTCAAGCGGCCGGATTTTATTGGCCAATTTGTCAAAACTGTCAAGAGCGTCCGCTTTCAACCAGGCCATATAGGAAGCTCTACAAAGATCGGGAATCCGGTGACGGGGAAAATAACGCCGGATTTTCTCCCATAATTCGTAAGGATGGGTCTTCGGGGCCTCTAAGACCAAAAACTCCGGGTCGTACCCGGCTTCTTTCAAAATCTCTTTCTGTTGTTCCCCGTAATAACCGAACCGGCACGGACCAACACCGCCGGCCATGAAGATCATTTCCGCTCCGTTTTCCATAGCCTCGATATAATTGCCCAGGTTTATCTTTAGGGGAAAACAAGCGAACTCCGGGGCCAATTTAGTGCCCAAAGTAATGGTACGTTGGGATATGGGTGGCGGGACCACCGGTTCCAGCCCTAGTTCCAGCAGCAATGTCCGGAATGGTATATAAGAATTGCCGATATGCGGAAAGGTCACCTTTAACATGCTTGATGATGGTAGCGGATCAAATCGAGAAAAGCTTCCAGACGGGTAATGATCCCGGCTTCCCCGCTGTGTTCTTCGTAGTTTATCTTTAAGCAAGGCTTCCCTGCTTGTTTAATTCTCCTTTCCAGCATATCACTGACAATAGCCTCCGGACCGCAGGCAAAAGGAGCTATCGAGATAAATCCGTCGATCGGGCCAACATTCCCACTTAAAAACCAGTCTAAAGCGTCAAATTGTAAACGCCCGGTAGTCCAGAAAAGTTTTTTGTTTAATTTAGCCGCCCCGACCCCCCGAAAGGCCGGAGGAAGCATTTCCGGGGTTAAGATCCGAATTCTGTTGGCAATCAAAAATGGTAATAAATTATGATTAAAACCCGGATCATAGAGACAATAAGCATGTCCGAGCAGGCCAATTGTTAACGTAGCCGCTATTTCTGCATTCCTTTGATAGGAATTAAAAACAGCCAGGGCGGGAATGATCTCCGCTGATTCCGGGCGGTTTGACAAGTCCACCCTTCTCCCGGAAGCGCCAAGCCTCCGGGCTGTCTTGTTGAGGCTATCAAGCATATCAATATGATCCGGCCCCACCTTAACCGTAAATAACTTTGGCCTTAGGGCAGGAAGCGCATGGCTGGCAATATCGGGAAGTCCCATGAATTTAGGACAGATATAAGCATCGGCTTCAACTTTGATAAGATGAGGAATCATAATCCGGTCGGCCGAAGGAGCTAATGCCATGACATGCCCCAAAAAAATCTTTATCGGGAGGCAAAGTTCATCCAAGGCCGCATTCACACCATCCATCAAAATCCGGCGATCCGTTACCGGGGAGGTAATTACCTCAAAACCGGCGCTGTCCCAGAAATTTTCCCATAAAAAACCGTACCAGTAATACAACAACGCCCGCGGAATACCAATTTTCAACTTTTTCACCTTTAGAGATTATTTCTAACTTCACCGTCTTTTTCCTTCTTTTTATGGTAAGCTAGTGTTTAAAATTGCTCCGTTTCAACACCTCTTCAACGGCAATCGTGGTAATTTTGGCTCCGTCCTCAACCAGATCGGCGTCTTCCATTTTCCCCAGATCTCCCACCCCAATAACCAGCGGAATATTCAAAGAGTTTAAAACGTCAACCGTATCCCCCTCCACTTTATAGTGGCCCTTGGGCTCCGGAAAACCGTCTTTATCAACCGGCGAATCAACAATAGAACCGTCCCTGGCCACCGAGGCGGTAACCGGAATTCCTTCCACATGAGCGGTATTGGAAGCGACAGCCACCACACCTAAAATTTCAAGTTCCGGATCCTTGGCTAGGCTTTGCAAAACCCGTTCACCCGGGCCGGCCCCCTTGTCGCCGCAATCATCAACCATTACCAGTACTGGATCGCGGGGAGTCTCCTTGATAGCTTGACTGATTTTTTCGGCCGAAGCCAAGGTAGGATTACCGCCGGAAAGAGAAATAGCGCGGCCATGAACATTCCGGGCCACTTTTTCCACTACCTTTTGAGCTATGCGATCACCATCGGTAATGACCACAATTTTCCTTTTAGTCACTTGATCCGAGCTCCTTTGTTTTTTCCACCAGTTCCACCAGCCGCCAATAGTTTTTTTGGATGCCCCGGGCGGCCAAATATCTGCCTAAAACAACTATTCCCATACTCCGGGAGAGAAAACCGCCGATCTTGGTAAGGTATCCGATTTTATCAAGGGTATTAATAAAGCGCCAATCATGTTGATGATTGGACCCTTCCAGTACAAAACCGATAGTTTGCAGGGCTAATTGCTGTTTACTGCCGAAGCCGATGATATAGATCTCCCGGCCTTGAGGATCCTTCCCAAGAAAATAAGGGATTCCAACCTCCTTGACGGTGCTTTGATCGAAACCTGGAGCATTTATGATCTCCTTTATAGACGGCAGCCGTTCAAGCGGTAAATTACCCAAGTGAATATGGCCGGCAATCACCGAAGAATGTGAACGGGCGAAACAATAATAAAAAATTTTCATTGGGCCAATCGATATCTGCTCTCAAGGTAATCAATAGTCTTTTTTACCTTTAAAGCTAAAAGTGGAAAAGAGATTATGGTGCCGAAAGTAACCAATGGACGGCCAAAATCCACCCAGCCCATGACCCGGGAAGAAAAACCTCCGGTAACCATGAAGGGATTAAAAAGCTGAACACAATCAACAAAATAATATTCCTCAGGATCGCCGCCGCTTAATTTCTGAAACTCCTTAATCAAAGTGATCACAAGTTTGGCGGCATTTCTCCTTCCAAGGACGTAGACTTCGTTGCCAAGCCGGTCTTCCCCGATTAATAAAAGTTTTCCATGTTGCCGGGAGGTCATTTGATCAAAATAAGGTACTCTTTGAAAGTCTTTCCACTTGGGTAATTGATTGGGATCAAGAATACCCAGATGAATGGCGGCGGCGGTCGGAGATGCATGAGCGCCGCCGTAACAATGATAGACCACCTTCAAGAAGACTCACCGTCATGCTCCCGGTTCGGCGCTTCATCCTGTTTTGGTTCAGCCACTGATTCTTCTTCACCGATAGCTCCGGTAAATTCTTTACCGATGCTTTCCAAACCGCTCCGGTTTAAAAAGAGAAACAGCCCCACTCCTCCGATCAACGCCGCTATAATCCAAAAAGCCCCCCGAGCGCTGCCGCGGTTGATCATCCGGGAACCGGTGTTCCCGTATAAGACATCTTTAGCGGCTGCCGCGAATACTTGGGCGCCTCGTTCCGCCGCCACTTTTGAATTCGTGTTGGAGCCGAATTCCAGTAGGATTGATCTGGGGCCCAAGTCTTGATTATATTTTCCTTGTCCATAAAAGATTCCTTTCACCAAGCCGGGGTATTTCCGGTCCACTGTGGCCTTGATTTGCCTGGCAAAATCATTGTTCGCCGGAAAGTTGGGGTTTTGTCTTCCAACCACCAGTTGAACTTTGGTGACGCTTTCCTTCCCGATCTCCTTGGTATATTCATAAGCGGGAACCGCATCCCGGTGGACATCCAAAAGAGTGGTGGGGCGGTTTCTCAACAACTGGATCGCGGTCCGGCGTGAACGGTCATAAGCCATCGCGTCGTGCGGATCATGGGGCGTCTTCGAATGAACCACCGGCACTCCGTTTTTCTCAAAGGCGCTGGTTAAGGCATCTCCTACCTGGAATATTCCCCCATTCCCCTTGATACTGGAAGTCCCATCCCCCACGTTGTAAGATTCATCGGAATGAGTATGATAAATGGCGATCGGACCTCTTTGCTTAACTTCCCCCCTTAAAAAATCCAACTTCCAAACGTCTTGAAACCAACTAAAAACTGACGCCGAAAGCTTTTCTTTTTTAACCAATTTTACAATGGCGGTGTTTTTTTGCAGCCGCACCACTTTATAAAGGTAATTGCTGCTGTTTAAATACTCGTCGCCAATCATTATCCGGTGGGATGTGCGGGCGATAACCCGGCCCCGATTGTCTCTTAAAGTCATATAACGGCCGGCTAATTCGCTTTCGGCGGCTACCGGAACCCTGACAGCCAACAGAAACAGGATAAATATACTAAGAGTCCGCCGGAACCTCTTCATTTCTCTTCCTCCTTATT
Source organism: Bacillota bacterium (assembly GCA_050260935.1). Classification (GTDB taxonomy): domain Bacteria; phylum Bacillota; class UBA4882; order UBA8346; family UBA8346; genus UBA8346. The sequence continues at coordinate 14,315 of JBLNCU010000121.1, read as the reverse complement.
CTCTCCGGATGCTTCTTCAGGATGGTCCAAAGCTTCGTTTAATTCCTCCGGCTTGTCTTGACTGGAAGGTCCTCCTTGCAAGGCTTCCCGGCTTTCCCCGATTATTTCGGCGAGCAACAATCCTAACACCCCGGCGATAACCAACGTATCAAAAGCACCGCCCCCGCCGATCTTCGTCGGAACATTAAGTGTCCTAACTTCGAAGATATGAACAATGTCCATTGCCAATACTCCTAAAGTGGCGATAACAAATGCCAAGCGCCGGGATCTGCCGGCGATATAGGCGATAACGCCGGCAATAATCGCCCATAAATACTGAGGTTCAATTAAACCTTGGGTTGTATCAAACCGGTATAATTTATTAACGCCGTATAGCACGGCCACTGTTAAGGCTATTCCAATCAAAGAACGGACCCATTCTTTGGTGGAACCGGCTTTAAATAGAACATAAAAAGCTAAAATTAGCGGCAATACCGCCCCGCCTATATTCAAAGTGACGGTGGGATTGCGCCAAACAGGTATGTCGATAAAACTGCCGGCAATCATGGCTACTATGAACAAAAGCCCTCCCCGGTCACTCAAATAAAGCCTGTCCAACACCTGGTGCGCCAGGCCGAAAAATATTAGAACGCTTACTGCTATTAACAAAATTACCCCGGTCATTCGTATTCCTCCTTAAAAAGTAGATTTTCCAGACCTTTTAATGCTTATGCTAGTAAATAGGAGGAAGAAGACAAAACCCTCATTTTCAGCAACCCGGGCATTGAAGAAGAAGAAGAAGAAAACAAAAAAAGAGGCGATTCAAAAGGTCGCCTCCTTTGTTGTGTCCCTCAGCCATACTGATGTACATAAAAGGATGAAAATGTTGTCTTCGCCTCATCCCCTAACCCTTTCTCAATGCATGAAGAAGGGGCGCCCGGAGGGCGAGGTTGAGGCAATTTCTCCGGTAGCCAATAAAGGCAATAACATGTTTGATGGTTAAAAATTACATAAAAATGGGGCTGTTTCTCTAACTACTTCAGGGCAGCCCCTTTTTGCGAACTAAAAGAGGGGCAGGATTTTGACCCCGGTTTTTTATTTCTTAAAAAAATCCCCTAGGTTCTGAGTGATCCCTCCATCTCCTTGGGCATTAATGAACTGGTCAAGTTCCTGTTTATTTTGATCCTGGACTGCTTCGCTTAAACTCAGGGAGATCCTTCTATTGGCGGTGTCGATCTTTAATATTTTCGCCTGGACTTCCTGACCGATGCCTAAAACCTCATCCGGTTTGGCAATGCGTTTATCGGAAATCTGGGATATATGCGCCAGGCCGTCAACTCCGGGGGCTAGACGGATAAAAGCGCCGAATGGCTCCATCCGTACCACTGTCCCCGGGTAGACCGACCCTTCTTTAAATTTTACGGCTGCTTCCAGCCACGGATGGGTTTGAAGCTGTTTTAAAGAGAGGGATAGGCGTTTTTTGGCCTGATCTACCTTGGTGATAATGACTTCAACTTGATCACCCTCTTTTAAAACCTCGCGTGGCGATTTGACCCGGTTCCAGCTCAACTCGGAAACGTGGATCAAGCCTTCAATCCCGGAACCGAGATCGACAAAGGCCCCAAAATCGGTTATCCTGGTTACTACTCCCCGGCGGCGCTCCCCTTCCTGAATTGTGCTATAAAATTCCGCCTCCGCTTTCTTTTTTTCCGCTTCTAAAACAGCCCGGTATGATACCAAAACCCTCTTTTTCGATTGGTCAAATTCGAGAATCTTTAAGGGAACTATTTTCCCAATCAAGGATTCCAGGTTGGCGGCCCCGGATTGGGAGGCCGGCATAAAAGCTTTAACTCCGTTAATATTTACGCTCAAACCGGACTTGACAACTTCATTTACCGTCCCGGAGACCGTTCTTCCTTCTTGAAAAGCCTCCGCCAATTGCCACCATTTTTGCTCCTGATCCACCAAACGTTTGGATAAAAGAATTTTATCCTCGGCTCCGGTCCGGGTAACCATTACTTTAACAACATCCCCGGTTTTAACCACATCCTTGGCGGAAACCGCCGGCGCCGAGGTTAACTCCTCCAAAGGGATGATTAAATCCGATTTGCCGCCTATATCTACGAAAGCAGCATCATCTCTAACCATAATCACCTTAGCCTCAATGACTTGACCCTCGGTTAATTCCTGAAAACGATCCTCCGGCCAATCAAAATTAAATTCCTCCTCCTGGATGTTGTTTTCTTGATCCGGTTGCGCTAATTTCTCTTCAGCCAATGGTTTAATTCCCTCCAATTTTCTTAATTTCGGCCAGTATTGAACTTATTTGCTCATCAGGTGTGGAAGCCCCCGCAGTGACTCCTACCCTGTTTACACCGGAAAACCAATCTCTTTCAACCTCCTCCGCTGATTCAACCTGAAAGGTCGGACAGCCGTTTCGCCGGCTTATCTCCACCAGCCTGGAGGTGTTAGCCGAATTTTTACCGCCCACCACGATCATCAGTTCCACTTCGGAGCTTAACTTGGCAACTTCATGTTGGCGCTCTGAGGTAGCCAGGCAAATGGTGTTGAAAATTCTGATCTCTTTGACATAAGGAATAACTTCAGCCACAATCCGCTGGAAATTGCTAATATCCTGAGTGGTTTGACTAATCAAGCCGACTTTCGGGGCGATGTCAGTGAATGGCAATTCCCGGCTGTTACTGACCACTATCGCCTCTCCATCTACCGAATCCAGGACCCCTTTTACCTCTGCGTGATCTTTCTCTCCGACAATAATGATCTGGTAAGATTGTTCGTGAAGTAAAACCGCCAGTTGTTGTACGTTTTTGACAAAAGGGCAGGTGGCATCGGTAATTTTCAACCCTTGGCTTAACGCCTTTTGGTAAATTTGCGGTCCCGCGCCGTGGGAACAAATGACCACCCTACCCGAAGGGATCTCTTCAATATTATTTACCACTTTGAGTCCTTTTTCCGCTAACTCGCGAACGACTCCCGGGTTGTGGATGAGCGGCCCCAGACTATAAATAGGTTCTGCTGATTTTAAGGCCCCCCGTATCAGTTCCAACGCTCTTTTAACACCAAAACAGAATCCTGCTGTTTCGGCGAGAATGATCTCCATGTTTTTTTATTCCATTCATCAAATTCTTTTAGAGTCTATAACGATGTATATTCTATACATCCCATTTTAACTTAACTTATATAGTTTGGCGCCTTTGGCCGATGCCAATTCGACCACTTTGGAAACTACCTGTTCGATATTTAAATTGGTGGTGTCAAGTAAAATGGCATCTTTAGCCCGGCGTAACGGGTTAATCTCCCGGTGGCTGTCGTAAAAATCGCGCTGCCGGATCTGTTCCTCCAGAGTTTTTAAGTCTACGGCGATTCCTTTTGCCGTAAGCTCCAGCCAACGCCGCCTACTCCGTTCCGCCACCGATGCGGTTAGAAATATTTTAAGTTCCGCTTTGGGCAGCACTACAGTGCCAATGTCCCGTCCGTCCATGACTACGCCGCCTTTCTTGGCCATGTTTTGTTGCAAGGCAACCATGGCCTCCCTTACACCGGCAACCGCGGAAACCACTGAAACATTATTGGTTACATTCAGGCTGCGAATCTCTTCGGTAACATCCTGTTCATCCAGGATAATGCGCAATGTCATTCCTTGTTCCGGATGTTGATAAGCAAAACGAATTTTAGCTTTTTGAGCTATACTGGTCAATTGCCGGTTGTCGGTTAAGGGAATATTGTTGTTTAACGCTTTTAAAGTTATGGCCCGGTACATGGCACCGGTATCGATGTAAACATACCCGAATTTTAAAGCCACTTCCTTGGCGATAGTGCTTTTGCCGGAACCGGCGGGACCGTCGATAGCGATTGAAATTCCCTGTTTTTCCATGCTTGCTCCTTGAATACCGATATAAAAATCCATCCAGAGTCAGATTTCTGCTTTACCTTTTGTCTTTGTTGAGTAATTCCTCCCGGCCTTTGCGAACTACTTTTAAAGTCCGGTCAAGATTTTCGTCCAATCGCTCCAGTACCTGGTTGGCGTACTGGAGGGCATCGTTCTCAATCTCGGCGGCGTTTTGTTTGGCTGCGGCCAAAATCCGGCGCGCTTCCTCCTCGGCTTTGGCGGTAATCTGATCCTCGCGCACCAGCCGTTCAGCGTAATTCTCCGCTTCCCTGAGAATCCGTTTAGCCTCCTCCTGAGCCTGGGCCAAGTAACGTTCCTTTTCCCGGGAGACCCATTCCGCTTCTTTAATCTCGTCCGGTAAAGCTATCCGAATCTTTTGGAGCAATTCCTCCAATTCCTCCTTGTCGATCCAAACCTTTCCGGCCAGACGAAAGTTGGTGGCCACCAGCTTTTCCAGGTGATCTAAAAGCAAGAGCAGATTCATCTTCGGCATGGCATGTTCCTACCCTAATTTAAATTTATCACGCAAGGCCTTTTCAACCTGAGGAGGGACTAGATCGTGAATATCCCCGCCAAACTGCGCCAATTCCTTAACCATGCTGGAACTTAAAAAAGAATATTCATTTCTGGTCATCATAAAGATCGTTTCAATCCCCGGAGACATCCGTTTATTGTTTAGGGCCATTTGAAACTCAACCTCGAAATCGGAGATTGCCCGCAATCCTTTAACAATTAGTTGCCCGTTCATCCGGCGGACGAAGTCAACCAATAAACCTTCGAAACAACAGACCTCGACATTGGGGATATGCCCCATTACGGTTTTTATAAGATCGACTCTTTCTTCCAAAGAAAAGACCGGCCGTTTGTTGGGATTTTTTAAAACCCCAACCACCACTGAGGAAAATAGTTGGGCGGAGCGTTCTATAATATCGATATGGCCGTAAGTAATAGGGTCGAAACTTCCGGGGCATATGGCCCTTACTTCATTTGTTTTCATCTCATCCACCAATCAATTTAGTTTGTTACAGCGCCGGCCTTTTCCCGGGCGCTCCATAGACTCTTTAAAAAGCTCGAACCGCTTTGATATTGTCAGGCGTGGTGAATTCTTTAAGTAGCTGTAGGGGTTGGCTGAAAATTTTTTAAAAAAGTAAGGTGGATATCGCCGTACTTCCTGCTTAAAAACTCGGTAAATTCCGGGTTTTCGATCCGAACTTGGGTCGGATGCTCGACGATTAGAATCCCATCCTCTTTGAGCAGTTTTTTGATTGCGATAGCGGCGAGTGTTTTTGGTACAAGTCCCGCTTGAAAAGGAGGATCCAAAAAAATCAGATCAAAAGAATCCCCTTCTTTATTTAGGATCTCCAAAGCCCTTTCCGCCGGAAGCTGGAAAAGGCGGTACCGATCTTCCGGATCGATGATAGTTAGATTCTCCCGCAACAATTTGATGCTGGAACTGTTGGCGTCATTAAAAACAACCAGATCCGCCCCTCTGCTTAGAGCTTCAATCCCAATTCCACCAGAACCCGCAAATAGATCAAGAAACCTCGACCCGTTAATCCGCGCTCCAATGATATTAAAAAGCGCTTCTTTAACCCGGTCGGCGGTTGGCCTTAACCCTTCATGTTTAGGTCCTTTTAGATTCCGACCTTTATATTTCCCGGCAATCACTCTCATTTGGCCGGAAGCGCAATAATACCGATAGTATTTGGCCCGGCATGAGAACCAACGATAGGTCCGACAATCCCCGGATGGGACTCGGCGATTTCCAAACCTTCGGCAGCGGCTTTCTGGAGTATCTGAAAAGACTCCGGAAGCTCCGTATGTACAATGCTCACCAGCAACGGTTCCTTGCCGTAACGGGCAACCAATCGCTCAACCATAAGCGCAGCGACCTTTTGAAAATTGCCGCGCACTCTTTCCACTGGCACGATTATCCCGTCAACGATGGAAAGAAGCGGTTTGATATTTAACAGCCCCCCGAGCAAAGTGGAGGCTTTTCCAATCCGTCCGGTTCGGTTGAGATATTCCAGGCTGTTAAGGGTGAAATACACTGACAGCTCCTTTTGCCAACGGGCGATACTTTGAATGATCATTTCCGGAGAGGCGCCTTCCTTGGCCAGTCTGGCGGCTTTTAAAACAATGAGACCGAGCGCCATTGAGACAAACCGGGAATCAATCACCTCAACCCGGTAATCCGCTCTCATCATCTCGGCGGCTACCTTGGCCGACCCGGCGGTGCCGCTCATTTCCATCGAGATATGAATCGAAAGAATAGTATCTCCGGATTTGGCTATTTGCTGATATGCTTTTAAAAATTCGCCGGGAGCCGGCTGGGAAGTATTGGGCAAAACCGGCTCGTTGCGTAAGCGGTTGTAAAATTCTTCGCTCCAAATCTCCACACCGTCTTTATATACTTCCTCTCCAAAATGTACGTTGAGAGGGACCACGCTGATACCATAGTCGCTGATTATTTTGAGGGGCAAATCGGCGGTGCTGTCGGTTACTATTCTTACTGTCATGATGTCTCCTTATTCAACGGATATTAGGTAATAATAAAGCGGCTGGCCTCCATAATAAAGCTCGATCTCGGCTTGGCTGAAACTCTGCTCCAGTTTATTTAAAAGTTCCTGGGCGGTGGCGGCTACAATATCATTGCCGTAATAAATGGAGATTAACCCGCTGTTGGCCTCGGGTATGGTTTTTAAAAGCTGTTCCACTACTTTCTCCGGCGTGTCTCCGAAGGTTACAATCTCACCGTTGACCAAACCGATAATATCCCCTTGCCGGATCTCCTGATCGTTAAATTGAAAGCTCCGCACGGCGTAGGTTACTTCTCCGGTAATAAGGGTGCTGCTTTTTTCAGTCATTCGTTCGGCGTTCTCTTCCAGGCTGTGCTCATCGGTGAAGATCATCATGGCGGCCAGCCCTTCAGGGATGCTCTGGGTGGGAACAACTTGGATTTGTTTTTTCGGTAATAACTCCTGGACGTGATTGGCAGTTAGGATAATATTACTGTTGTTGGGCAAAATTAAAATTTTTGAGGATGGTATAACCGAGACTGCTTTAGTAAGCTCTTCAATGCTGGGGTTCATGGTTTGGCCGCCGTTGACTATCACCTGGACTCCAAGGCTGCGGAAAATTCGCTCCAAACCATCGCCGGATGTAACCGCCACTATTCCGATCCGGCGATTGGCGTTATCGTCAATCATTTTTTGGGCCAATCTTTTTTGGCTTTGCTCAACCATATTGTGAATCTGAATCTCCGACAAGTCGCCGAGACGGACGGCAAAATCCAAAATGATCCCCGGATTATTGGTATGAATATGAATTTTGGCGTTATTCTGATCCCCCACGACCAACATACAGTCGCCGTATGGGTTTAGGCTGTTTTTAATATTTTCCAGATCGAGCTGTTTTCCTTTTAAAATAAATTCGGTGCAGTATTGAAAGGTGATCTCTTCCGGAAGAAGGTCCTCATCCGTATAAGGAGAAACCGCGGTTATTTTTCCGGCGGAAGGTGTCTCCTCGGGAAGAACTTCAAATTCCTCACCGTTGATCCGCAAAGATATCCCCTTTAAGAAATAAACCAAACCCTGCGCCCCGGCGTCAACCACTCCGGCTTTTTTTAAAACCGGCAGCATATCCGGGGTTTTGGCCAACACTTGGTTGGCATGCTGGTAAATGTAGTTTATATATTCCGGCAACGTTGTTTCTTTAGTCAGATTCTCGCTGGCGTATTTGGCAATTTCTTTGATAACCGTAAGTATCGTCCCTTCAACCGGCTGCCTTACCGCTTGAAAACATAGCAAGGAAGCTCCGTTTAGACCTTTTTCCAGTTCAAGTTTGGAGAGACTCTCGGCTCCATGAGGTAACGCTTTTACAAAACCGCGAAAAAATTGGGAAACAATAACGCCGCTGTTACCGCGGGCCCCCATTAAAGCTCCGTAAGCGGCTGATTCTAAAATATCAAAGATGTTATCGGAGGTGTTTTGATTGGCTTCCCGTGAAGCCGACTGAAATGTAAGATACATATTAGTCCCGGTATCTCCGTCCGGAACCGGAAAAACGTTTAAGGAATCGACTTCAGCTTTATGTGCGAACAAACAGGCTGTTCCAGCTGAGATCAACTGTTTAAGCAAACTGCCGTTTATTACTTCTAGTTGCAAAATCACGCCTCCTTAAAATTATTAAGAAAAAATGTTTAGAAGGTATTTGGCGATTCCCAAAAAAATATTAAAAATGGGTGCTTTTAAAACCCAACCAAAAAAGCGTTGCTTGGAAACGGCTTAACTAGTTGGACTTGGGATGGTTTTTCCCGGTACGAACCCCCTGAACGATTACATTAACGGCGGAGATTTGAAGCGCCAATTGCGTTTCAACAGCATACTTTACGCTTTCAATTACGTTCCGGGCTACTTCCTTAATCCGCACTCCGTATTCTACTATGATATATAAATCGACTTCCACCGTTTCATCATCGATAATAATTTCAATGCCTTTAGTCAGGTTGTCCTTTCCGGTCAACAGTTCGGAAATCCCATCTTGAATAGTGCGTGAAGCCATGCCTACAACCCCAAAGCATTGCATGGCGGCGATACCGGCAACCATTGCAATGGCGTTGGGTGAAATATTTACTAATCCTAACGACTGGCCAGGAACGGGGCTGGACTTTTCCGGCACAACATTTCCTCCTTAAATATAAATTAACCCAAAAAAACTTAATTCGAGATTAATCAAAAATATCCTTCATAATTATTCCGACTTTCCGGGGACGGCCTTGTTTAGTTCTTTTAACAAATCATCCAAAGGTATATGGTGCATTTTCGCCCCATTTTCAATTGTCTCCATGGTCATCCCCATACAACCGGGACAGCCCATGCCGAATCTTTCAAAGATCAAAGCCGCTTCCGGGTTGGCTTGTAAAGCGTCGATAATCCGGGTCTCTTTTGTAATCATGAAAGTTTCCTCTCCAATATGTGATTATACATTTTCAGGTAAATTTCGCGATTTTCCTTTAAAATCCTTCCCCAATAATATAGTATTGAGATTCCATCAAACTTTATAATTGATTTAGAAACTTTTCCTTGTAAGCTCGGATTGTTTATGGTAAAATTATTTTGCTTTAGATGTACCTATATTTGGGGAGGTGTTTTTTTGTCCAACCGTTGTATCGCATGTGGCAAAGACTATCAAACGGGCAATCTAGTCAGCCACTCCAATATTAAAACCCACCACCGTTGGAAAGCCAATATTCGTTCCATTTATGCGGTAGTGGACGGGGTTAAAAAACGGGTTCGCGTTTGTACCCGGTGTCTGCGCTCAAACAAAGTAAAGAGGGCTATTTGAATTTACTAAAAGACCTGCGGGTCTTTTTTCTTTGCCGCGATGAGTTGACACTAATCTTAGACCGGGCTTACCGGGTTAAATTGTTGCTATTTAGGGAAAATTTAACTAAACGGAGAATTGAATATACGGATGGTGATGTCGATGTCGCAGTACGGCCAGTTGAAACTCTTTTCCGGAACATCCAACCCTCTTTTAGGACGGGAGATCGCTGATTATCTGGGGATAAAACTCGGCGGGGTCCATATCTCCCGTTTTGCCAACGGGGAAATCTATGTCCGTTACGAGGAAAGTATTCGGGGCTCCGATGTTTTCCTGATCCAGTCCTTCTCAAACAGTGTGAATAATATCAATGATTCGATTATGGAATTGTTAATTATGATCGATGCTTTGAAACGGGCTTCAGCTGGTCGCATAACCACCATAATTCCCTATTATTGTTATGCCCGGCAGGAAAAGAAAAGCGCTCCCCGTGAACCAATAACAGCCCGTATGCTGGCGGACATCATCTCTACTGTCGGTTCGGACCGGATTATAACCATGGATTTACACGCCCCGGCTATTCAAGGCTTTTTTAATATTCCGGTCGACCATCTTACCGCCCTTCCCATGCTGGCCCAATATATCAAGCAAAAAAATATTAGCGACGGGGTCATCATCGCCCCGGACGCCGGAAGTGTCAAGAAAGCCGAAAAATTAGCCACCAGGCTGGATCTCCCATTGGGGGTCATGTACAAACGGAGGCCGGCTCCAAATGTGGCTGAAATTAAGTTTTTCATCGGGGAAATTAAGGGGAAAGCGCCGATTATTATCGATGATATGGTTGATACCGCCGGTAGCATAATACAGGTGGTGGATACCTTGTTGGAAAGAGGCGCCAAGCCTGAAGTCCATCTTTTAACCACCCATGGGATCTTTTCGCCTCCGGCCATGGAAAGATTAAATCATGACGCTATTAAAGAAGTAGTAGTCTGTAACACCGTTCCGCTGACACCCGACAGAACACTGCCCAAATTTACCGTATTGTCGGTGGCCCCCCTTTTCGGCGACGCCATCCGCCGGATTCACCAGGATATTTCGGTGAGTGTCCTATTTGATTAAAATAACTTCAAACCCCGGCTGTTTCCCGGCCGGGGTTTTTAATAATCAGATTTTAATCCGTGTTATTCCTGTCAAAAAAGTTTTCAATAGACGGGATTGGATTTATTGAATTTAATGATTTACAGTTCCACCGCTAAACCGGCAGTATACATCCGGTTGGGGCGGCTTTCAAAATCGGTTTCAACCCCTAACTTGGCGGCGATTTTTTTACTGAAGTAATAATTGACGCCGGCCCGGAACTCTTGATAACTCCAATTTTCCGGTTTTAATTCCAATTCCCCGCCGATTCTAAATTTAGAGCCGATTCGGAGATTGACGCCGGGGGTAATCATAAATGAAGAATCCGGGGTTTGAACCCTATTTCCGGCTTCCAGATTAGTAAAAGCATAGAGATATTTACTGTTATACCATAAAGAGATCCCATAAGCGCCGATCTTCGAAGTATTGAGGTCATAGCCGGCATAGAGTGTATAACCGTTGCCCTCCCTGGTAGGGCTAAAAAGGGCTTTTATTATGGCCTGCGAAAAACCGTCCTTTTGGAAATCATTCTGAAACTGGCCGACAATGGTTATCGCCGGAGATATTCCATAGCTTACTTGGGCCCCGTAAACTGGTGAGCCGTTGGTTACATCGGCGCCTCGATTAAACTGACTGCTAATTTCAAACCCCAATCCCGCCGGGGCAAGAATCTTGCCGTTTTCCGCCCGAAGGGTTAAATCATTGCCGAGAGCCACCGCCGTTACCATTAAAAGCAGCGTTAAGGTAACCGTGAATGCCAGTAAAGTTCTTTTCATGCAGTTCTCTCCTTTGAACTTAGTTTAGTTTAGGTTTCTTGATCCCGTATGGATTTACCTTTATAAACTATTTGTCAAAGGAGTCAGGCCCAACCAAAAAAGCAAGATTTAACTTTTACAAAATTGATTTAAATGATAGAGTCCGTTAAGCAACGAAGGTAACCCCCAAAATCGCCGCCAATTGCGTTAAGTCCTTCACCACAGCCAAAGCCGGATAATTGCCAAACTCTTTCTCCGAGGTTACCCCGCTGGTGACTCCGATAAAAGCTACTCCGGCGGCGGCGGCTGTTTGGGCGTCAATTATACTGTCGCCCACATAGGCTGCGGAATCTTTATCGGAACCGGTTTTTTCAATAGCCAATAACAAAGCCTCCGGATCGGGCTTATGTTTCCCAACATCCTCTCCGCCGATGATAGCATCAAATAAGTGGTCGAGCTTTTCCCGTTCCAAAACAGCCTCGATCCGAAAGCGAAACTTGGTGGAGACTATCCCTAACAGGTAGCCGCCTTCCTTCAACGACTTTAAAACCGGCGGCGCCGCCGGGTATAACCGGGTGGCCTCCACCATGATCTGATCGGCCCGCTCCTTGAACAATTCGATAAGCTCCGGAGCGGAAGCATCCGGCGCCAGTATCTTAAAAGCGTCGCTGAGTGTCAGGCCGATAGTGGCGAGCATCCGCGATTCCGGGGCTAAAGGTAAACGTTTGGCCAGCAAAGCGTAGCGTAAGCATTCAAGAATAGCCCCGGCGGAATCGGCCAGGGTGTAGTCGAAGTCAAAGAAAACAGCTTTCAAGGTTGCCTCCCCCGGTCAGAAACCGGGAGCCAGGAGGATGTGACCGATTCTGGGGAGCCTATTTACTTTTGAAGCCTTGATCCGGGCCAACAAGCTTTCACTTAAAGATTTTATTCTGACTTCCGGATTCTAGCTTCTATATTTCTGCCTCCGATTCTGGCTCCTGAAACCTGGCTCCTATCCCGACCTCAATTCTAACCTTCATCTAAATTAGAACTCCGCCGAACCGGCCGTGCGCGGGAAAGGTATGACATCCCGGATATTGGTCATCCCCGTCAGGTACATAATGATTCTTTCAAATCCTAAGCCGAACCCGGCGTGTTTGGTCCCGCCGTATTTGCGAAGATCAAGATACCACCAGTAATCTTCTTTTCTTAAACCCAACTGGTTCATCCGTTGCTCCAAAACGTCGAGCCGTTCCTCTCTCTGGCTGCCTCCAATGATCTCCCCGACTCCCGGCACCAACAAATCCATGGCCGCCACTGTTTTTTGGTCATCATTCTGGCGCATGTAAAATGCCTTAATTTCCTTGGGGTAATCAATAACAAAGACCGGTTTTTTAAAAATCTTTTCCGTTAGAAAACGCTCATGTTCAGTCTGGAGGTCCTTACCCCAATCAACCGGATATTCGAAGGCGGCATTCTCCTTTTTCAGCAAGTCGATGGCTTCGGTGTAGGTTATCCGGGCGAAATCGGAAGTTGCTATATTATCGAGCCTTGCCAGCAAGCCGTTGTCAATAAAATTGTTAAAAAAATCCATCTCCTCGGGGGCGTTTTCGCGGATGTAATTGAGCAAATACTTGACCATATCTTCAGCCAGATCCATATTGTCCTCCAGATCGGCAAAGGCCATCTCCGGTTCGATCATCCAGAATTCCGCGGCGTGCCTTGGAGTGTTGGAGTTTTCCGCCCGGAAGGTCGGGCCGAAAGTGTAGACATTCCGGAAAGCCATGCAGTAGGTCTCAACATTAAGTTGCCCGCTGACGGTGAGATTGGCCGGCTTGCCGAAAAAATCCGCTCCGTAATTGATTTTCCCACGGTCATCTTTGGGTACGTCCTGGAGGTTGAGGGTGGTCACCTGAAACATCTCCCCGGCGCCTTCGCAGTCACTCCCGGTGATAATGGGGGTGTGAACATAAACAAAGTTTCTTTCCTGAAAAAACCGGTGAATAGCATAGGCGGTCAGGGAACGGACCCGGAAAACCGCTGAAAAAGTATTGGTGCGCGGCCGCAGATGGGCGATGGTCCTTAAGAACTCGAAAGAATGCTTTTTTTTCTGCAAGGGGTAATCCGGGGTGGAATTCCCGGCAATCTCAATTTTAGTGGCTTTTAATTCGAACGGCTGTTTAGCGCCGGGGCTTTCCACCAGAACCCCTTCGATCTCCAGCGCCGTTCCTACCGAAAGTTTAACCACCTCACTGAAATTGGCCAAACTATCATCCAATACCACCTGGAGGTTTCTAAAGAAAGAGCCGTCATTTAATTCGATAAAGCCAAAATTTTTCGAATCCCTAATGGTTCTGACCCATCCGGAGACTTTCAGGTTCTGGTTGAGACGGGGAGCCGGCCGCCGAAAAATTTCTTTAATGAGCAGGTTTTCCATTGCAAACTCCTCCAATCATTAATCTGAACATTTAAGCAAAAAATAGCTTTCCCGGTATTGTTGGGAATAAATTATAATAAGGGTATATGGAGGGAATCACATTCGGCCAGCATTTCATCGGGCCAAACCGAGGCTTGGACCTCTCCGATATGGGCCTTTCTTAAATAGAACATGCAAAGCCGGGATTGGCCGATTCCGCCGCCGATCGAACAAGGGAGTAATCCGCCAAGCAAATCACGGTGGAATTGCATTTGCAAGCGTTCTTCACAGCCGGCGATCTTAAGTTGCCGCGCCAGTTCTTGCTTGTCCACCCTGATCCCCATCGAAGATATTTCAAAGGCTTTATCAAATAATGGATACCACAATATAATGTCGCCGTTAAGACTCCAGTCATCATAATCGGGGGCTCTGCCGTCATGCTTGATTCCTGACTTGAGGGTTCCACCGATCTGCATTAGGAAGACGGCCCTTTTTGAGCGGACGATTTCGTCCTCCCGTTCTTTGGGACTCAGTCGCGGGTATAAGTCCTCCAGTTCTTGGGTGGTTATGAATTCAATTTCCGCCGGTAAAATCCGTTCAAAAGAAGGGTATAAACCGTTGACATATTCCTCGGTCTGCCGAAGTACCCGGTAGATCTTCCGCACCACATTTTTTAAAGTGTCAGTGCTCCGATCCTCCTTATTGATAATCATCTCCCAGTCCCATTGATCAACATAAACGGAATGCAGATTATCGAGATCTTCATCCCTCCGGATGGCGTTCATATCTGTATAAAGGCCCTCCCCGGGTTTGA
>JBLNCU010000120.1:0-19895 GCA_050260935.1 Bacillota bacterium | reverse complement strand
TCTGACTTAAAGAATTGTTCCCTGTTAATCCGTGTCTATGAGAATTAAACCTCAATATTAAAAAGCATCGATTCGGTAAAAACATCGGTAAAACAGGGATCTCCGGCTAGTTCAACGTGTTCGATTCCGGCGACAAGGGAGGAGAGGTTCTCCAAAGCGGTTTTGGAGAGGATGGTCTGCACCGCTCCCATTCCCGCCGTGTTGCCGGCAGCCCGGACCCGCTCCAGAGAAACCGCAGGCAACAATCCTAGAAAAATAGCATCCTCCGGCCGGAGATAAGTGCCGAAAGCTCCCGCCAGATAAACAGTTTCAAGCTCCCCGGCGGACAGGTTCAGCCTTTTGAGGAGCAACTCCAACCCGGCCCGAATCGCCCCTTTAGCCAGTTGAAACTGGCGGATGTCTTGTTGAGTGATAAAAACCGGTTTAGCGTTATCTTTTACCAGGTAAAAACGTTTCTGTCCCGGATTGTAATTGGGGTGGCTGAGCCCATCGGCCCAACGCCCGGTTTCGGTAATAAAACCCTTCCGTATCAACTCTACCAAGGATCTGATCAAGCCGGTGCCGCAGATTCCTTGGGGAGGCGCCTGGTTTAAAGTAGTCACAACCACTGCACCTTCATCAATACTGATGTCGGTGATCGCCCCCGGTTTGGCCAGCATTCCGCAGGAGATAGTAGCTCCTTCAAAAGCCGGCCCGGCCGCTGTTGAGCAAGCCAGCATCTTGCCCCCGCCGGTAATCACCACTTCGCCGTTGGTCCCGATGTCGATAAAAAGTTCGTTTTTCTGCGGCCCCAATTTACAGGCCAGCGCTCCGGCTGAGATATCCGATCCGACAAAGCCCCCGATTCCCGGCAACATAAAAACTAGTCCCCCAGGGTTGATATCCAACCCGGTTTCTCCGGGGGTTAGTTGAAGGAAATCTTTAAAAACCGGTTCGAAAGGTATTTGTCCGAGCCCCGCTGGGCTCACCTTCAAAAGAAGATGCATCATGCAACTGTTTCCCACCAGATGAAGCTGGATGATGTCTCCCCTGGTAATTCCCTGCTTGAAAACCAGCTCTGAAATCAAGCTGTTACAGGCGGCGATGATTGATTGATGCAATTTGGCCAAGCCCTCCGCACTCCCGGCAAATTGGATCCGCGAAATCACATCAGCCCCATAATTCCCTTGCGGGTTGTACATGGAAGCCGTTTCTCTAATTTTACCATTGGACAGATCCACCAGGTAGGCGGCTAAGGTAGTGGTGCCGATATCGATCGCCACAGCAAAACGTTCCGGGTTGGCTTCGCCGGGATGGACAGCCAGAGCTTTCGAGCCAAGCCATTCCAAAGTCAGGTTTTTTATTTCCGGCTGTAACAAAGCGAGTTCCTGTAATACCGGCAGGGAAGATTTAACCCCAGGGGGAAGCAGCTTGGCGATAGTTTCCCAGCCGGCCGCCGGGGGTCTCGGCAATACCCGCCAACTCCAAAGCGGATCAAACCGTTCCGCCTTGAAATAACCTTCTTCCAAAATATTCAATTCGTTTGCTTCGGCGGCGGTCTCCAGTTGAACCGGACCGGCGGTCCTAACCTGGCAGGCCAGCCGGATTCCGGCTTCCAAGTCCGACGGGGGGATTAGTTTTCTTTCACTAAAAGTAGGAGGAGAGGTCAGACCGGTGGCTTTTAAGCGGCATTTCCCGCAGGTTCCTTGTCCGTTGCAGATAAACGGCGTCCCGATGGCTTCCTGCTTCAGAATGTCGCCGATCACGGAGCCTTCCGGGTATTGTTTCGTATAACCCTGCTTAAGAAAGGTAACCGGATATTCAGCCATGGTCTCTTCCCCCTATCCCAAAGTTATTTCAATCCATCAAAGCTTAACTATCCTTATGCCTTTAACGCTCCCGGGCTAAAATATCAATAACGGTCTAAGATAGAGCCTATTTCTTATACCTTTTAATTTTTCCGTATAACTTAAAGGACTCATAAAAAGCCTTCACAATAACGCTAAGTTTGGCCCCGGTCTGGCTGCCCGCCTTGCGCGGATAATGATGGACGCCGCTTTCAACAATTTTAAAGCCCGTCTTTTTGATTTTGGCCAGCAATTCGGTGCTGATCAGGGCCCCGGAAGATTCGATCTCGATATTCTGAATAACTTCCCTCTTAAACAATTTAAAAGCGCAATCAACATCCTTCACTTTAAGGCCGAAGAGCGCCCGCCCCCAAATCTTCCAGCCGTAAGCGTTCAGCCGGCGGATTAGAGGATCGGCCCTGTGGATCCGGTAACCGATAACCGCATCCACCGTATGGTCTTGTTCCATTTTGGCCAGAAAGGAAGCCAATTCCCCCAGATCGAACTGGAGGTCGCAGTCGGAGAAGAAGATCAAACCATACCGGCAACTGCGAAAACCGGTTTGTAAGGCTCCGCCGTAACCCAGGTTCTTTTGATGCCGGACTAAAACTACCCGGGGGTTCCTGGCGGAATATTTGGCAACGATTTCGGCGGTCCGATCCTTACTCCCGTCGTCGACGATGATGATCTCATACTCGCAATGGAGCGGCTCAAGTACGGCCAAAGACTTTTCAATGGTTCCCCCGACATTATCCTCCTCGTTATAGGCCGGGAAGAAAAGGCTGATGCCGTTTTTCAGTATACCGTCAGCTCCTGTTTTTAGGGTTGGCATTTTCTACACCTCATCAGAACTTTTTATAAAAACCCCGCCAATCATTGACTTTAACCCGCAGGATCTCCAGCAGCATCTCCCAGGATTCCTTAAGGTATTTCCGGTTTTTCCCCTTGGCCAGATCCCGGTCCTCCCATTCGACCGGAACCTCTTTTATTCTTTTATGGCGGATTTCGATAAGATGGAGCAATTCAACGTCGAAGGAGGTCACTTTCCATCCCTGCGCTTTGCCTTTTTTTTGAACCGCCCGCAGTTTAGGGAATATTTCCCGGATAAGCCCGGTTTTAAAGGCTTTAAATCCGCATTGGGTATCGTCAATCTTCTTTAAAAGCAACATCTTCCGGAGGCTTTTGAAAACCTGCGACCCGATCCGGCGATACCAGGGGAAATTTTTCCGTTCAATCCGCGAACCGATAACCGCATCAAATTCCCGAAGATAGGGGATAAATTTCCGAAGTTCCTTCATGGGAGTCGATTGGTCAAGGTCGCTAAAGAGCAGATATTCTCCCCGGGCTTTGAGGATTCCCGCATAAATGGCGGCCGGTTTCCCCCCGTGGGAATTTTTTAAAAGGAAAACCCGATCCCGGCCGGCGGCAAACTTTTGAGCCAACCCCCGGCTGTTGTCGCTGGAACCATCATCGGAGATTATTAATTCCCAGGCAAAATCGAGGGTATCAAGGAAGGCGTAGACCTCATCCAGGACTCCGCCGGCCAGATTCTCACTCTCGTTGTAACAAGGAATAATCACTGATAAAAATATCGCGTTTTCAGCCATAAACTCCTCCATTACCGGCTCCTTTACATCTTTCCGCGTTCCAAAGGATTCCGATTAAATGTTTATCTGCCAAGAATTTTACCGACCCGGGCGATTATTTTCCGGAGATCTTCTGAATTATTCCGGGAAATTGGTTCATATTCCTGCCTAATATTTAAGATCCGTTCCGGCAATCCCCCATATTCGATAGTGATGATCTCCGGCCGGGCTTCAGCTAAAAGGCGCTCCAACAGTTGGAAATCTTCTTCATCCGGCATTGTATGAGTATCCCTTAACCCCTCAGCCCTCCTCAACTGAACCCCGGTTATATGGACCTCCCGTAAGTTTTTAAGCGGCAAGGCCTTAATATAATCCCAGGATGCCTCTTGCATATGCCAGGCGCTGCATCTGGCGTGGGCCGTGTCGAGTAGAAACTGGCAACCCCCTTCCCGGCAAACTTCGGTGATAAATTCCGGCGCCGAACCCCACCGGTAATGCCTCCACCAGGTGTAATAAGGATAATTCTCCAGCACCAACGGCGTATCTAGCCGCTGTTTAACATTGGCGATTCTCGCTAGAAAATGTTTTTTCAGCGCCTCTTTTAACCATAACGGTTTTTGATGTTGAAATTCCTTATGTTCCGGCAGAAACTCCACCCGCGCTTCCAAATGGGTTGATAAATAAGGCGGGTTCGCCCAGTTCAACGCTTTTTGAACTATAGCCGGATTAAACTGTTGGCTATCGTCGGGATGACCAACCGCCAACACCCCCACCTGCGCTAAATGCGGTAGAAGCCTCCGGTGTAGCTCCCCTTTTTCAAATTGGCCCCAACAACCCGGGAAAGGCATTAGAGGGACCTTGATAAAATCAACCGGCAGTTCCGGCTCTGCCGTCAGTAAGGATATTAAGGCGGCGGAATAGTTAACGGCAATCTTCATGACGACCTCTTCTAAAATATAACTTAAACATGTCCTTTAAATATTACCGCAACCGCAGTCAAAATTAAAGCCAAAATTAGAAAGAATACCCGGGAATTGTCAAGTTGCTGTCTAAAGCAACTTTACATTATACTCTGGTCAAGCGGGAAGTAAATATGGTATATTTTATTAAACTGAATAAGGAGGTTAACCAAGGATGAACTCATTAGAAGAAGGAAAAACCCTGCAATTGGATTTCGCCAAGATTGCCAAAATTGCGGCCAAATGCCCGGATGTAATCCCGGTGGCGGTACAAAATGCCGACACCAAAGAAGTAATTTTAGTGGCTTATGCCAATGAAAAAGCCCTAAATGCTTCCATCCAAACCCGGACTGCAGTCTTCTGGTCCACTTCCCGGAACGAGCTATGGGAGAAAGGGAAAACATCCGGAGAGGTCTTTGATTTAATCGATATTTACGTCAATTGCGAGCAAAACTCTTTGCTGTACGTGGTCAGGCCTAGGCGCGGCGGTATCTGCCATACTAAAAACCAACAAGGGCAAGCCCGGAACTGTTATTACCGGAAATTAAATCTGGCGACCGGAGAGTTAGAGAATATCAACCCCTAAATGTCAAGCACTCTAAAGAAAAATGAGGGGGTTTCCCCTCCTCATCAGCTTCCCTCTTATTTTAGCGGACCTTGTCAGTATGCTCTTCCCGTTCCCGGAAGAGAAAACTAATGCAGTAAAGGCCGGCTATACCGATTAACGAATAAATAATCCGGCTAAAAGCGGCTGTCGATCCCCCAAAAAGGTGGGCCACCAAGTCGTATTTAAATAATCCTACCAACAGCCAGTTCAAGGCCCCAATAATTACTAGAACCAATGCCAGTTTATCCAAACTTTCCACTCCAATCTGCGATTTTTTTTAGTATGCCTAGATTCGAAAATTTAATGTAACCATTCTAGAAACGCCGGCCGGATCTCTTCTTTAAATTCCAGGCCAAACGGCCTTTGAATGTCAGAATTCCAGCTTGAAATACCGCCCGGCCATTTCCCAACGAAATATATTTCCGGGAGTCAGCCGCCGGGGAAAACTGCTTTAAATCTTTTCCTTTAGTCAAACGGAGCAAGTTCTCCAAGATCAACGCCGCTTCTTGCCATGGAGCGCGCTTTAATTCATAAGTGTCCGTAAGGCCCTCGATAATCGGATTAGCCCCCGCTCCGAACAGGTATTCCCGGTCGATCAATTGCAGGCAGCGGTTGAGAACCAGTCGGCCATCCCTAACGGTTAGCCCGGAATTCTCTAATACAGGATAGGCTACCGAATAAGGAGTCCAGATCAGATAACCATAATTTAAAATGGTATGATCCTGGAAAACAAGGAGATCCCTGGTAACTCTGAGCACCTTTCGACCCAATAACAACTGAATTTGATTGGCTTTTAACTCTTTCTGAAGCAGATTTTTGATTGTTAAATCATAACCATGCAAAATGGTATGCGCAGCGTCGATAATAGTGATGGCAGCTTTTTTCCCGGCTGAAGCTAATAAATGGCGGATGGCCAAGGCAAGCTCGATTCCTAATTTCCCGGCGCCTACAATAGTTATATTGGGATCCACCAGCCCCGAAAGAAGATCTTGTTTAATTCTCCGGATATTAAAACCGTTCTGGATCGAAAGAGCATACCTGTTTACCCCCTCAACCTCCCGGCCTCTGCCATCCAAACTCAGTACGGAATAGTCAAAGGGTATTTTTCTGCCATCCCCGGTGAGCGCTAATTTTTCGGAATGATTTAACTCCAAAATATTGGCATAGTCGTAAAAAACTCCCGCTTGATTGCACAATTGGCGGATATTAAGGCTAATAGCGGATTCATCGCAAATTCCCTCAATAAAGTCACCGGCCTTCTCCAAATTGCAAAGCGCCGGAGCCGGGGAGAACATAGTGGTTTCAAAACCGGTCACCCCGTTCCGGAAGATCCCCTTTAGCAGATAGGCATTGGTTAAGCCATCTCCAACCAACAGCAGCCTGGATTTTGGTAAAATTGATTTCATTAATACCATCTTCCTTTTACCGCTGATATTCCCAACGAATATTTAAAGACCAGCCGGAATATACTTATTTTTCAGGCTCTTATAAAAATTATCGGCCAAGTTGGCAAAGACTTTATCACTCCTGCAAAGGTCGGATTGTTTAAGATAAACCTTATCCGGATCAGCTTAACATTAGGCAAAAAGCGCTATAGGCATCCGGATTATAGCAAAAAACCGTAAGTATTTATATCATAATAAATGAACCCGTTTCTAACTATTTAGGCCTACGGAATTGAGAATTAGGAGAAAGTAGAATCAGTATTAACGGTGGTTTTAATGAGTTAACGAGGGACGGCAGGTGGTATGAGAATGGAAAGGTTTAATTGGCATCCAATTTCCGCCAGTGAAAGAAAACGGTTGCAGCAACGCATTGAGGAATTGGAAGCTGAAAACCAAAAACTAAAAAGCCGCCAAGAATTTTTAAAAGAGTTAACCGGTTTATTCATTAACAATAACCGTTTGACCCCTGGCGGCGCCGGTCCTAACGGCAACGGCTCTTTGGAGCGTGTGATCGAACTGGCCAGAGATTTGACCAATGATGTCAAAAATCTCTTGAAAATCATCAATCCTTAAAAGCATATTCGCCGCGGAAATTTGCCCGTGGCGAATATTATAAAGAGGATTTGGCCGGAATTTTCAGCTAAGAATTCTTCCGGATGTTTTTAAGCAGATTTATCGGCCGATTGGTACCCTCTGGGATGGCTTTTATGCCAGCGCCAGGCGGTTTCGATAATCTTCTCCAACTGGGGATATTGCGGCCGCCATCCCAACTCCGCCTGAAGCCGGTTTGATGAAGCTACTAATACGGCGGGATCCCCCGGCCGGCGCGGCCCTTCTTTAACCGGGATCTCCCGGCCGGTTACTTCTTTGGCTACTTCAATCACTTGCCGGTTGGAGTAACCCAAGCCGTTCCCTAAGTTGTAAATTGTTGAAGACGCCCCCTGCCCCAAGGCTTCCAAGGCCAAGATGTGGGCTTGGGCCAGGTCGCTCACGTGAATATAATCCCTTATGCAGGTGTGATCAGGAGTGTGGTAGTCGGTTCCGAAAATTTCAATATAAGGCCTTATTCCAAGAGCCGTTTGGAGAACTATCGGTATTAAATGGGTTTCCGGTTGATGATCCTCGCCGATCTCCGCCTCGGGATCGGCTCCGGCCGCATTGAAATAGCGTAATGATATGTATTTCAGCCCATAGGCCAGGTCGTAGGCTTTTAAAATTCCTTCAAAGGTCAGTTTGGAAAAACCATAGGGATTAGTGGGATTTTTAGGATGATCCTCCGGTATCGGAGTCCTTTCCGGCTCCCCATACACGGCGGCCGTGGAGGAAAAAACTAGGCTTTTAACTCCGCTCTCCCTTAGGGCATCCAAAAAATGGAGACCGTTTCCGATATTATTCTGAAAATACTTGGCCGGTTCACCGACAGACTCACCCACCAGGCTATAGGCGCATAAATGAACCGCCGCTTCAATCCCCTCTTCCCGGACGATCCGTTTCACCAGTTCTTTATCCCCGACATCCCCTTGAATAAATTTACCGGCAACCACCGCTTGTCGGTGACCTTTTACCAGGTTATCAAGGACCACCGGCTGGTGTCCCCGCCGGTTTAAGTCCAACACTACGTGACTACCTATGTATCCAGCGCCGCCGGCTACCAAAACCTTCATCATTAACTCCACCTTCGCCAATATTTCTCGACTCGATAATTCTATTTTACGTTCTCTTTTGTTTACTGTCAATTAATTTCTTTTAGAATCTAAAATAAGGATATTTCGTAAGTAAACAAAAATAGGGAACCGGGCCCGGCTCTTCTGCTTTGGCTACACAGAATTTCTCCGTTTATTTTACCACAACTTTGAAAGTTTTACGTTCCGTAATCCCCAAAGTCTGATCCTCGACAAAAATTAAAACGTTATAAGTGCCCGGATTCTCAAAGGTGTGCTTCTGATCCATTCCCTCGGCCGTCACCCCGTCTCCGAAATCCCAAGTATATTTCAATTTTGAAGCCTCATTGCCGCCTTCTTTATCCGCCCAGGCTTGGCAGTTGATTATCAAAGGAGCCTTGCCGCTAACCGGTGTCACATTGGCAGTCAGCCTTAACTTTGGCAATTTAACTTCAATCTCTACCGAAGTCTTTACTGAATTGGCCGGATGAAGCCAGTCCTTCACTTCCAAAGTTACTTTATAGTT
The DNA here is from genome assembly GCA_050260935.1 of Bacillota bacterium. Lineage (GTDB taxonomy): Bacteria > Bacillota > UBA4882 > UBA8346 > UBA8346 > UBA8346. The sequence goes on along the minus strand of JBLNCU010000120.1, from coordinate 11,285 downwards.
ACCCTCCTGCTTAAAAACATGCACCGGATTTTGTTCGACGCTGGTCCCGCCATCGCCGAAATCCCAGCAATATTGGGGATCGCAAGGGCTCCCGGTAACCCCGATTTGGGCGTTAAAACTGACCTTTAATGGGGCTAGGCCGCTTGAAACATTGGGTATAGCCGTTACCTTCATTTCCGGGGGAAGGGCCTCTATTTTTAAAGTGGCGTAGGCCAGGTTACCCTGGTGCAAACGATCATTGAGCACTACTTGGACATCATAGACCCCCGGTTTTTTAAAAACATGATTCGGTTTATCGATACCAGCCGTCTCCCCGTCTCCGAAATCCCAGTTAAAAACGGGATCAACCGGTGAACCCTCAATCTTCAGATTGGGTTCAAAGTTGACCGCTAAGGGAATATTACCCTTGGATATGGAGGCGGTTGGTTTTAAAGTTAATTGAGGGGGCAGGGCTTTCACCAGAAAGACTGACTCCGGAATCATCTGCGCCGGGTGAAGCTTGTCGGCGGTTTTCAAGATTAATTGGTATTCGCCCGGTTCGGTAAATTTATGCTTAATTTCGCCCCCAGCCACCACTTCTTTTCCTATCTCCCAGGAAAATATAAGTTGGGTTGGTCCCCCGGTAATGCTGGGGTTAACCGTTCCGGTCACCTCTAAGGGAACCGGACCCGAAAGTGGAGTTACCACTGGATTAGGGTTAATGGTTAACGGTTGGGCCTCCACCAACCAGCTTTTTTGAATGTTGACACCGGCGACTTTGGCCGATAAAACCAGGTAGTAATTGCCCGGTTTGGTATAGTTATTGCCGACTTCGGGTCCGGAGAGCTCTACGCCGTTCCCAAAATTCCAGGAGTAGCTCGCTTTTTGCCCGTAATTGACCACGGCGTTTACCTTGGCGGTAACGTTCAATTCCACCGGCCCCTTTAAAGGCTCCACCTTTGGATCAAGGATTACCAGCGGAGGCACCTCCAGCTCGAAATAGAATTTTTGGGCCTCCAAACCGCTTAAAGTCTTTCCTTTGCCCTCCACAATTACCGGAATTTTGCCATCATTATTGAATTGGTGTGATATCCGCTTCCCAGAAGTGGCATCGTTACTTCCCCACAGCCAACTCCAATTGTCCAATCCAGCCGGGCCGGCTACCTCCAAATTGAATAGGTAAGGTTTATCCCCTTGGGAATACCTTACTTGAGCTTCGGCATATTGCAATTTTACTTTAACCGACGCGCCTTCCCTGGTTACCAACCGTGAATATTCACCGGCATATATGGTTATTTTGAATCTTGCGCCTTTCGGGATGGCTAGCCTGCCCGATGCTGAGATAGTTTTGCGCTCCAATTGTTTGCCGGCTGTTCCCAACTCTTCAACTAGAAAATAGGCCGCGTCCTTTTCCGTAGCCAACCCTTTTTTGGCGATGGTCACTTCCCACTCCAAAGTGGAATCGAAATCCAACGGATCGGCGGGAACCACAATCTCTTGTTTTTGCCCCGGAAGGGAGACGCCGGCTTGAACCAGTTTAGTGATATTGATTGTTTGAGAGTCACTGCCTGTCCCGGTAATCAAGTCGGAAGAAGCCAGCAGTATTAACGTTAGGATAATTATGTAATATTTCCGCAATTTACTAACCTCCTTTTATTCACTAATATACCATAAAACCTCCCGGGAAAAGCGGGCGATCTTTTCATTGTATATACAATTTCAAGGAGTTCGCCAAAAACGTTTGATTGGGAAATACCTTAGCCCTTTGGTCTGAAAAAATTCAGCAAAAAGCTGACTATCCAGATGGCAATTCCTATCCATATTCCTACGATTGTCAAAGTAAACCAAAACGACTGTTTTAAAACAATTTCCCCCGCCTCCCGGCGTGATTCAACTATTATTTCAGGAGGGATGAGTTTCAAAACACAATATATTCCTAAAGGGACGAGGAGCATATCATCGAGGAATCCGAGCACCGGAATAAAATCCGGTATCAAATCGATCGGACTGGCTACGTAGGCAAGAACGACACCCATCAACAATTTGGCAAACCAGGGAGTCCTCGGATCTTTGGAAGCCAGGTAAATTACGTTAACCTCTTTTAGCAGTCTTTTAACCCATTCCCGGTATTTTAAGCTGAATTTATTCATGCTCACCTTTTAAAATTTTTAATAGCCTGTTTTAGAGCTTCTTTCTACAAAAGAGGATTTTGGGATATTGAATTGAAATCTAAGAAATAGATCCGAATATGTCTGTTAATTTTAATCAGGTGATTGCAATGGATAAAGACGATATGGAATATCAAAAAAATCTGGCTAAAATTCAGAAGTTAACCCCGGAACAAATCGCCAACGGTCTTCGTTTATGGTTTGCCGAAAACAAAAGTGAACCAGAGTACACGCTGGCAAAGAATAAAACTGAACCTCCTAAAAAATAATGACCCCGCTGTGTTTAAATGTTCATTGAATTGCCTGCTGGTTGATGCTCCGTAAAATTTCCCGCCCGGCAATACAGGTACCAAGCCAGGCGGCGGCCACCGCCCACCCGGCCAAAACATCGCTGGGGAAATGCACTCCCAAATAGATCCGGCTAATCCCCACCAAAAAAGCGATCGCCAGTAAACAAAGGGCAGCCGGTATCCGCCGCTTTGAATTCCCATAATTTCGAACGGCCAAATAAGCCAAAAACCCATAAACTGAAAGAGTTATAAGTGAATGACCGCTTGGGAAACTGAAACCTCCGGCTGAACTCAACCAAGGATGCGGCGGGCGCGGCCGGTGAAAAGTTGTTTTCAGGATCTCGGTAAGCCCTAACGCCCCTCCGGTGCACAAATCCAGCGTTAAGAAGTCGGTTAAAAAGCGGCGATATATTATTCCAATGACAGTCAGGAACAAAAGAACAATAATGATTACCGGGGTTGAGCCAAGGTTGGTGAGCACCTTCATCACTTGGTTCAACCAGGGTGTCCGGAAAGAAATAAGCGCCTGGCCTACTACACTATCGAAATAAGCCAGTTCATGTTCGAAAAGTTCCTCCGCCAGTTTGGTGAATAGCCAAAAACCGAAGATAATTAAAGTGCCGCCGGTCACTAAGCACCAGCCGAAGCGGCTTAAAGATTCGACGGTATCGTTGATTTTAACGGTTATGGCCAACCAAACCGACTTCAGACGTGATACCATCGGAATTAAATTTTTCTGTAAAAAACTAATCCGCCAAGAGATTACCGCTATTAAGATCACCGACGCCAGCAGGATTAGGCTGGCAATCCCGGGTGACTTCTTTAAAAACCCAACCATCCTTTCCCTGTAAATCATTATCAACAGCGCCCCGGTAAAGAAATGAACCCCCCGGGAAAGCACCGAAAGAGAGAAGAATGTAAATACCGGCATCCGGAAAACGCCGGTGGCGATAGCAAATATTTTATAGGGAACCGGGGTAACGCCTCCCACAACCAGCGCCCAGCCTCCAAAACGGGTGAAAACCGCTTCCAAGGTATTCATCCGGGCTGGTTTGACCAGATAGACCAAAATAGGGCGCCCGACCCGGAAACCAATAGCATAGCCGAGTATTCCACCCAATACCGAACCGACCGTCCCTATCAGAGCGTACCATAATCCTAAATGCGGGGCGGCTAAAGTCATCGGCGCCAACAATAAATATGGAGGCAATGGGAAAAATGAGGCCTCAACAAAAGATAAAACAAACAGCCCGGTGGTCCCGTAATGCCCCAAAACAAGAAAAACCTTTTGAACCCAATCGTACACCATCGCACCTCCATTCAGCCGATGATCTAGCTTTGCCCAGCCCTCTGTCTTATATAAGTTTACTAGTGCCCCCACAGGGGGATAGGGGGTTGACTGTAGCTTTTGCTGAGTTAACTTTATAACCATATAATCTTTTTAGTATAGTAACCCATTATTTTTTCTACTCATAAGCTTAGCATTTTGGAATCGCCGGCAGGGCCGGTGGTTTTCGAACATACAAAAAATAGCCGGATTTCCGGCTATTTATCAATAAAAAAATCAAGCGCCTAAAACTTTAAGCCGGCAGTTATGTAAGCGCCGTTGTTTTCGGCTTTTACACCCGCCAGATCTAAAAGCAGCGGCCCCAATTTAAGGCCTAATCCGGCGGTTATAGCCGTGTCTTCATCCTTTTTAGTGTAAGCTCCTAACCTTAGAGCAATTGATTTCCATAAAGCCGTCTGCTCAAGACCGATATGGAACCGTGTCTGATCATTGGTATCGCCGGAGGCGTCGATCATTTCAGCGTCAACTGCTACGGTCAGGGACTTGTAAGGATTGAAGGCGACCCCTAGAGCGTAAGTTTTGGGGATATCATAAGGTGGATTCCAAGGCTCATCCGGACCATTATTGCTCCCATCATATTTATAATGCTTGGTAACCCCGTTTTTCCAGTCGACTTTACCAACAATATTACGGCCGGTCAAACCGATCCTGGTCCGGTCGCTTAAACGGTAAAGAATCCCGATGTCGGCAGCCATCCCATCCCCATCGGCGGAGGACTCCATATTTTTACTACCGTCATCAGGGGCATCAGCATCCATTTTATATTCAACCACTTTAGCTTGGATCGTTTTAAAATTAACCCCTATTGATAATTTCTCGCCAAAGTTCCCGGCCACAGTTAACGCTCCGTATCCGTAGCTCTCCCCCGCAGCGCTTGCCGCTCTTCCGCTTGGTTTAAAGTAGCCATTGACATCGATAAAGCCGTTAAGAGCTACATATCTTGAGGTCAGACCCGCGTAAATAAGCGACGCTAATCCAAACTCGCTGTCATCCTTAAATTTCGGTGGAAATGTGCCGGTATCGATGATGTCGCCGGCTTTGTCATATTTACCTTCCAGTCCGATTGCCGGAGTAAAGACCAGATATTTGATCCGGGTGATGCCGGCCGGGTTCCAGTACGGGGCGGAACCGTCATCGGCTACTGCGGTAAAAGCGCCGCCCATCCCGACCGCCCGGGCGCCAAACCCAGTGGGAATGCTTCCCCAGGCGATTGAAGCGCAGCAGATTAAGAGCAGCGAGGCCAAAATTAAGATCAAGGCTTTTTTCAAAAATGTCACCTCCTTTCACCGCTGCTATTAAATATTTCGGTAGGGATTTCTGTTTTTTAAAGACCAAAATCAACATTTGGGGGAGTTTTTCTTTTATTTAATCTCCGAAGCGAATACGGGGATCACGGAAACCCGGTTCATTCCAAGTTAAGACTATTCCGGGAACCCGGAAAACGAAATACCAAACCTGCTGTTTTCAGGTTTGGCATTTGGGGTAATCAAAAGATAAATAATATCGTCGTCGCCTCATCCCCCAACCCCTTCTCCACGCATGGAGAGGGGGCGCTCCAAGGGCGGGGTTGAGGCGCACCCAAAATCAATAATTAACCCCTTCGGGATATTTCGGATTAAAAATAATTTTCACCTTGGTAAGTGGCCAGAAGACGAAAACTGCTTTACCGACAACATTGCGTAGTGGAATAAATCCAACTTCGGAACTGCGGCTGTCCAAACTGTAATTACGGTTGTCCCCCATCACAAAGAGCATATCCTTTGGCACAGTTGTATATGGATAATCCTGTAAAGTTTTTTCGTTGATATAGGGTTCATTCAACTCGATCCCGTTCAGATAAACTTTGGAATTTTTTATTTCCACCGAATCTCCGGGCTTGCCGATGACTCTTTTAATATACTTTCTGGTATCTTTCGGGGGTTTCAGCACAATGATATCCCCGGTCCGGGGTGGTTCAAACCAATAGATGAATTTGCAGACGATAAGCCGTTCCCTGTCAAGCAAGGTGGGCACCATCGATGTCCCGCTCACCAGGAAGGATTGAATGATAAAAATAATGATAAAGAGAATCGTTAATACTGCAATCGCAAACGATTCTATATTCTCGCGGTATTCGGTCTTTTTTATTTCCAACATCGAACGGCGGCCTCCCCCAAATTAGGTGTGAAAAGCCAGGAAACATATTGACAAGTTATTCGGTAAGGATAGAATCCAGGAGCCAGGATTCAGTAGCCAGGATAATGCAGAAAAAGATGGACTTGGAAAAATCCAAGCAAACCTTCTGGATTCTGGCTCCTGACTCCAGAATTCTATGGGCCCTATTATGAATCAAAAAATTTATTTCCCCACTTTTCGCTTCTCAAATCAGTCCTCGCGGCGTTCTTCAATCCGGGCGGATTTCCCGGAACGTTCCCGCAGATAATACAGTTTAGCGCGGCGGACTTTACCCTTACGGTCGACTTCAATCTTATCCAACATCGGCGAATGCACCGGAAAAGTTCTTTCCACCCCGATACCCTGGGAGACTTTTCTAACGGTAAAGGTCTCTTTCAACCCGCCGTGGCTTCTCCGGGTAACGACTCCCTCGAAAACCTGAATTCTTTCCTTGCCGCCTTCAACGACTTTAACATGTACTTTCACTGAATCACCGGGCGCGAAAGCCGGGATATCCGCACGCATCTGTTCCCGTTCAATGGTATCTATAATGTTCATGATTGTACCTCCTCTCGCAACTCTATTTTATTTCCAATTGAATCTCTTTGAGCAAAAACTGTTTCTCCTTTTCGGTAAGGTCCGCCTTTTTTAAAAGGTCGGGCCGTCTACGGGCCGTCCGTAAAAGAGCCTGTTCCCGGCGCCAGGCTTCGATCCTGGCATGATGCCCGCTGGTCAAAACCTCTGGAACGGTCATTCCCTCAAAATCCGGGGGTCGGGTGTATTGCGGGTAATCCAGCAAATTTCCGGAAAAGGAATCTTTGACGGCTGATTCATCCGAGCCCAATACTCCCGGTATCAGCCTGACAACGGCGTCACTGACTACCATTGCCGCCAATTCCCCGCCGGTTAAAACGTAATCGCCGATAGATAATTCCAAATCGGCCCAGGAACGGATGCGCTCATCATACCCTTCATAATGCCCGCAAATGAGGATTAAATGTTCCTCCCGGGCAAGCTCTACGGCAGTCGCTTGTTTAAAAACCTCGCCTTGGGGTGTCAATAATATTACCTTTGGAGCCGGTCCAGCTTCTTTAGCAAACTGCAATCCTCTATAAATTGGCTCCGGTTTTAGGACCATCCCGCTTCCGCCCCCGTATGGTATGTCATCAACCATCCGGTGCTTGTCGAAGGCGAAGTCCCTAAAATTAATTAAACGAACCTCCAACAGTTTTTGTTCCCGGGCTCTTTTTAAAATACTATTCTCAAAAGGACCCGCGAACATCTCCGGAAACAAGGTCAGGATCTGGATCAGCATTCCCTTTCATCCTCCACCAGTCCAGGCGGCAATTCAACCACCATCCTGCCTTCATCAAGCCGGATCTCCTTAATGACGCTCTTGATCGCTGGGAGCAAGATTTCTTTACCGGATGAACCTTTTACTACATAGACATCGTTGGAACCGGTCTCCATTACTTGGACAATTGTTCCTAAAAAATCTCCAGCGGCGGTAATTACCTTTAAGCCCTGGATCTCGTCGTAATAAAACCGTCCTGCGGGAAGTTTCGGCCGTTCGCTCCTGGGAATATAAATCAGGCCTCGTCCCAGGTTTTCGGCTGTGGTTAGATCGGAAACACCGTCAAACTTAACCAGTAGATAACCTTTAAATGGCCGGTAACCAGTAATAAATAACTCGCGAAGGCCTTCTTTCGCTTTAAAATATACCCGGCGGACCTCTTTAAAGCGCTTTGGGTTATCGGTTAAAGGAACCAACTTGAGCTCGCCTTTAATCCCCTGGGCTTTAATGATCTCGCCGATAGCGATTAAATCTAGGGAATCCACCTTAACCTCATTTATTACTTAATTCAACCGTTATTCGCCGATCATCGCGAATCGCGCAAGCTTTGACCACGGATCGAAGCGCCTTGATAATCCGGCCCTGCTTTCCAATGATTTTTCCCACATCTTCAGGATTGACGGTAATCTCCAGTAAAGTGTGATTATTACGCTCGATTTTGGCAACCCGGACATCCTCGGGGTGATCAACCAAGGCTTTGGTAATTTGCATAACCAAGTCTTTCATAAGCACACCTCACTCATTTACCAGAAGCTTCGGCGATAACGCCAGCTTTTATAAAAAGCCTTTTTACAGTATCGGAAGGTTTAGCGCCTTTTTTCAACCAATCCTGAGCTTTGTCCTTGTCGACCACGATCTCCACCGGGTCAACTATTGGGTTATAATGCCCAAGAATTTCAATAAATCTGCCGTCGCGCGGCGCTCTGGAATCGGCGACCACAAAACGGTAAAAAGGCCGTTTCTTTGCTCCCATTTTATTTAAACGGATTTTAACCATCTTTTCACCTCCCCCCACGGAAAATTGGTATTAAAACAATTGGGTTAACTTAGTTAATAGAATAATTAGAACGGCAGTTTCGGCATCTTGCCCTTGCCCATCTCGGCAAATTGCTTCATCATCTTCCGGCTTTGTTCAAACTGTTGAAGCAGCCGGTTTACATCCTGAACGGTGGTCCCGGAGCCGGAGGCTATACGCCGTCTTCTGCTGCCGTTGATAATACCGGGATTGGCCCGCTCCTGTTTGGTCATGGATTTAATGATCGCTTCCACTTTGACCATATCTTTCTCGTTAACCTGAGCCCCTTTCAGCTGTTTGGAAAACTGGCCAGGGAGCATTCCCAGTATTTGGTCTAAAGGCCCCATCTTTTTCATCTCGTACATCTGCTCTAAAAAATCATCCAGACTGTATTCGGCCTTCCGCAACCTCTCCAAAATGTTTTTGGCTTTGCCGGGATCAACCGCGGATTCCGCCTTTTCAATCAAAGAAAGGACGTCTCCCATGCCTAAAATCCGGGAGGCCATCCGGGACGGGTGAAAGACTTCCAGGTTTTCCATCTTCTCGCCCAAACCCGCGTATTTAATGGGGCAATTGGTAACCGCCCTGACCGATAAGGCGGCGCCGCCCCGGGTGTCGCTGTCAAGCTTAGTTAAAATAACTCCGGTCAACCCGAGGGCTTCTTTGAACGCCCCGGCGACGTTGACCGCGTCCTGTCCGGTCATGGCGTCCACTACCAGTAAAACTTCCTGGGGTTTGACTCTTGCTTGAATCTGTTTTAATTCGGCCATCATCTCTTCGTTGACGTGCAAACGGCCGGCTGTATCGATTATCACCAAATCCAACTGGTGAGAGACCGCGTATTCCACGCCTTGCTGGGCGATGTTCACCGGATCGGCCCCTTCGAGACTGAATACCGGGATCTCCAATTGTTTACCTAAAACCTGCAATTGTTTAATAGCCGCCGGGCGATAAACATCGGCCGCCACCAATAGAGGACGGTGGTTCTGTTTTTTCAGCAAACCGCCCAATTTACCGGCGGTGCTGGTTTTTCCGGCTCCTTGAAGTCCGGCGAGGATAATGATGGTCGGAGGATTACTGGCCACCTTTAATGGGGATTCCTCCCCCCCCATTAACCCGGTTAATTCCTCATAAACTATCTTTACTACCTGCTGGCCTGGTGTCAGGCTGGAAAGTACTTCCTGACCAACTGCCCGTTCCTTTACCTTGGCAATAAAATCCTTGACCACTTTGAAGTTTACATCAGCCTCCAGTAAGGCTAAACGAACTTCACGCAAGGATTCTTCAATATTTTTCTCGGTAAGCTTCCCTTGGCCGCGAAGCTTCCGTAAAGTTTCCTGCAGTTTACCTGAAAGGTTCTGAAAGACCAACTTTTGAACCTCCTGTTTTACTCCATTTCGGCCTCGGCCAGCCGCAGAATCGCCCGGTTGATCTCTATAAGCGTTTTAAGCTGAGGGCTATTTTCTGGAAAAGCCGCCGCAACTTGTTGCAGTTGCTTGGAAATCCGCCTTAATGCCGATTGTTGATCCATAAACCGTTGTAACAAACCAAGTTTGGATTCAAGCTCTTCAATTATACGTTCGCTGCGCTGTATAAGGTCGTGAACCGCTTGTTTGGAAACGCCCCCGGCATCGGCTATCTCGGCGAGGGACCAGTTTTCCAGATAATACAACTCCATTGCCTGGCGCTGTTTATCGGTTAAAAGTCCGCCATAAAAATCATAGAGGAGTCCGGTTCTGACCATTCGTTCCACAGCATGTTCCTCCTCCGAAAAGACCGTCAAGTATTTTTACTTAACAGTGATAGTATAACCAGATCTGTTTTACTTGTCAAGTGTTTTAACCCACTCCTCAACCGTTAAAACCCGGCTGAATGCTATTGCTTGGGTAATCAGTACCGCCTTATGAAGTTCCTCGGCTTCTACACTACTTGCGCAATTAGAGACAGCCAATGTGCCAGTGGCGTCCGCCAGAAAATTGACCGTATCCCAGGTGAAAAGCCTGTCTGGCTGTAATATCGCAACACATTTGGGTCATATAACCGGATACTGATGTCTGGAAACTACCGGGTTAATATTTGCATTGGAAAGATTAAATGATCAATGGTAAAATGTATATCGGGTGAGAGATATGCGAAAATTCGCTTCTTTAAGGTATGCCTTTAAGTATTTATGCGACCCGGCGGTCCCTTTCTACAAAAAAATCTGGATCTACCTCGTGCTGTTATATTTTTTCTCCCCATTCGACTTAATTCCCGACCCCCTTTTGGGTTTTGGTTGGCTGGACGACATCGTCATCTTGATTTTGGTCTTATATAAACTCACCGGCATCCTGGAAAGGTATTCCCAGGAGAAAGCAGAACCTCATAATAATGAAGATGGGGTTACCATCGATAACGTGGAATACAAAGTTCGCGATGACTAATTATTAATGATGTGATGTGACGGGAATTTTTTACTGTTTAAGAAATATTAAACTGTCTGTTCCCTTAAAAGGAGTGCTATTTATGGGCACTCTTTTTAATTAAATTATTTCTTGCGCAAAAGGAGGAATTTGTAATTAAATGCGTATTTTCCAGGTAATTATCTGGAAACGGAGGTAGGAAAATAAACCCTGAAAAGGAAAAACCCCAACAGCAAGGCAACCATGGTGGAAACTCCGCTAACACCGAGCCTGTGAAGGATATTGCTCATATGGGTCTTCACAGTTGTCACCGTGATCCCAACGCGACGGCAATCTCTTTATTGAATTTACCCTTTACCAAATTAGCCAAAACCTCTTTTTCCTTGGCAGTCAAAGAACCGGCCAACGATTCCAACCGCATCATAAATACGAATGCTGAATAAAGCATCTAAATCTAGTAGCCTTTAATAATGAAAAAAGCAGGAGTAAAGGCTCCCACTTTTGAATGAGTTATGGTGGATTGGCCCATCTTTGTTCACTTTACGTCAATCAATAAAACCCAGAATTTATCTTTG
>JBLNCU010000119.1:0-12397 GCA_050260935.1 Bacillota bacterium | reverse complement strand
CAGATTCATTTTTGATAACATTAATATTTTTCAAGGGGATTTAATACGCCGATGAAGAGAAACCTGATTTCCCTATTTTTGCTACTGGCCGTAGCCATTCCATCTTTGGCTGACGCCGTTTATAAACCGACAATTAATGCCAGGGCCGCTGTATTAATAGAAAGCAAAACCGGGAAGGTACTTTATCAGAAAAACTCCCTCGCACTGATGGAGCCGGCCAGCACCACCAAGATTATGACCGCGGTTTTGGGTATCGAAAAAGGAAAATTAACTGAAACTGTTTACGTAAGCGCCAAGGCGGCCTCCAGGGAAGGAACCTCTATGCATCTGCAGAAAAATGACAAACTAACCTTGAGAGATTTATTATACGGTTTATTACTGGTTTCGGGAAACGACGCCGCTACAGCCATCGCTGAACATATCGGCGGCACCGAGGAGAATTTTGCCGCCCTAATGACGGCCAAAGCCCGGACGCTCGGGATGAAATATACGCAATTCAAAAACGCCAGCGGTTTACCTGCTTACGGCCATTATACCACCGCTTATGACATGGCTTTGTTAGCCAGGTACGCCATGCAAAACCCCGTCTTTGCCCGGATCGTCGGCACTAAAAAGACCATTATCGCCAATGACGAATCCCCGGAAACTTTCAAACTGGTAAACCACAACAAGTTGCTCTGGCTCTATCCCTACACCACAGGCATAAAAACCGGTTACACCATCAGAGCCGGCGGTTGTCTGGTGGCCTCGGCCACACGTCGGGATACCACATTAATAGCGGTTGTCATGAAATCGGGTTCAATATACAAGGACAGTCAAAAGCTGTTTAATTTCGGTTTCAATTTGAAAGGTTGATGGAGACACTAAAAGCCGGATCAAGTCCGGCCTTGAGTTTTTATTTTCATTTTCATTTACCGGGTTGATACCGTCAAAGATTAGAAATGAATCACTCCGATAGAATTTAGAAAGATCAGGATTAACAATACAGGCGTCACATAACGGATGATAAAACGGAACCCTTTGATCAGCTTCTGGTTTTTTAATTGATCGTTATTGGAGAGTTCCGCCGTTAAGGCATCCTTTTTAACCGCGTAACCGATGAACAAGGCGATCAATAAACCGCCTACCGGCAACAGAATATTCGAGGAGACGAAATCGAACAGATCGAAGAAGCTCTTGCCGAAAATGCTGATGTTGCCTAAAAGACTGGTTTTATCAACCGAAAGAGTGGCGAGCAGGCCAAAGGCCAGAATAATCAAAGCATTGATGATAACGGCCTTTTTCCGGGAGATCCCATGCTTCTCGCTGAGATAAGCGACCGGTACCTCCACTAGCGAAATCATGGCCGTGGTAGCGGCGATAGCGCTCAGGAAGAAGAAGGCGGCCAATAGAATGCTTCCCAACGGAAGTTTGGAAAAGACTAAGGGGACCGTCATAAACAGTAGCCCTACCCCTGAGCCCGGCTCCATTCCGAAAGAAAACACCGCCGGGAAAATGGCAAGTCCGGCCAGTAAAGAAACTACCGTATCCGCCAGAGCCACCTTGACTGAGTTGTGTATTAGGTTGCTCTTATCCGTAAAATAACTGGAATATGTAATCATGCAGCCCATTCCAAGCGAAAGTTTGAAGAAGGATAACCCCAAAGCTGTCAGGATAACCGGAGCGGTGATTTTAGCGAGATCCACTTTAAATAAGAAATTTACACCGGCAAAGGCGCCTGGAAGGGTTATTGCCCTGATATCACAGATGATAACTAATAAAAATAAAATTGGCAATAAAGTTTTAGAAACCCGTTCGATCCCCTTTCTAACACCGGAGATCAAGACCAGTGAAACCACAGCGAGTGCAATAATCTGCCAGATTATCGGCGGTAAAGGGCCAACCGCGGCTTGTCCGAACTGCGTTTTTACCGATTCAACCGTAGCCGAGTTAAAGTCTCCCTTAAGAGCTTTAAAGATGTAGGAATAAACCCAGCCGGCCACGCAACTATAGAAGAACATAATCAAATATGAAGCCAAAACTCCGAAAAGTCCAATCGACTTCCAGCCGGTTTTAGGCGCTAATTCTTCCAAAGCGCTGACTGCGTTTTTCCTGGTTTTCCGGCCGATATAAAATTCACCGACCATTACCGGCAGCCCCACAAAGAGCACGCACAGGAGGTAGACTAAAAGAAAAGCTCCGCCCCCATACTCCCCTACCAGGTAAGGGAATTTCCAAATGTTTCCCAAGCCAACCGCTGAACCTAAGGTTACCAGAAAGACGGCTACCCCAGAGCTAAGTTTTTCTCTGGGCATTTTACTCTCCATAAGCATCACTCCCCAAATATAGTTTAGACCGATTAATAATTTCCCGCAACCAAACATAAACAAAAAAAACCTTAATAGCTTTGGTATTAACGCAAATTGCGGCAAAAGGCAATCAAAAACCATCTTTAACTTACTATTTTGAGAAAATGCACCATAATTGTGGTTTTTTTTGTTAAAAACAAGTTAAAAATAAACCTTAACCTTGACGTTAAGGTTACCCGGGCGTAAACTAGATCGTATCCTGGGAGGTGAAAACTTGGAACAGCATTATTATCAAATCGATGAAGTTGCTATAAAAACAGGGCTTACTAAAAGAGCCCTCCGTTATTACGAGGATATTAATTTACTTACCCCCTCAAGGACCGAAGCCGGTTACCGTTTATATTCCGAGGAAGATGTCGCCAAACTGATCCGTATCAAAGAGAACAAAGAAAGCTTGGGATTTTGTTTGAACGATATCAAGGAATTACTGGAATTGGAAGAAAATTTAAAGGTTATTTTTGGAAAACCAAACCCCGACATTGATTTAATAATTAAGTCCCTGGCGATGATCAAAAAAGTCACCGACTTGATTGAAAAAAAAGAGCAAAGCATCGCCAGGGTAAAATGCCAGTATCAAAAGGCGTTTAATGAATTAAATTTATTATATTCCGGTTTAAAAGAAGGGAATTATCAGCATGAAAAAGATTGACTACAAATGGATCGCTTTATCCTGTACCACCTTGGGCGCATTTTTTTCCGTTTTAAGCGGCAGTACTTTAATTATTGCTTTGCCCATAGTTATGAAAGATTTACATGCCAGTATGGAGATTATTATGTGGACCTTGATGGGCTACATGCTGGCCTTGACCATTTTAGTCCCCGCCATTGGCCGGGTGGCCGATATGATCGGAAGAAAGGCCCTATATGTAAGTGGTTTTGCCATCTTTACCATCGGGTCGCTTTTAAGCGGTTTTGTGTCCTCAGGCGTTCAACTCTTAATATTCCGGTTAATCCAGGCGGTTGGCGGTTCGCTATTAGTCGCCAACAGTACCGCCATTGTAACCGACGCCTTTCCGAAAAAAGAGTTGGGGAAAGCTCTTGGCATCAATAGCATGGTCATTAACATAGCCTCCGTCATCGGCCCGATTTTAGGCGGTTTTCTGGTGAATATTGGCTGGCGCAGCATCTTTTTTATCAACGTTCCCATCGGGGTCATCGGCACCATCTGGGCCTGGTTGCAATTGAAGGAACTCGATATCTTGCCCGAGCATCAGAAATTTGACTGGTATGGAACCCTTCTCTTTTCCACCGGGATGTTGTCTTTATTGATTGCCCTGTCCTTCGGAGGATTTATGGGTTGGTTCAACGACTACATCCTCGGCTTATTCGCCATATCCCTTATTTTCCTGGTTTTATTTATCATAATCGAAAACCGGACCGAACAACCCATGCTGGATATGCGCCTTTTTAAAACCCGGATTCTGGCTTTCGCTTTCGGCAGCAATTTATTGAACGGCATTGCCAGAGGAGCGGTAACTTTCTTATTAATCTTCTATTTTCAAGGAATAAAAGGGATCGATCCTTTAGTGGCCGGTGTCTTGTTGGCACCATTCGCCTTGGCTATGATGATCACCTCGCCAATCAGCGGCTGGTTGTCGGATAAATACGGTTCCCGGGAGTTAAGTTCGATCGGCCTTTTAATCTCCGCCATCGGTTTAATCGGTTTTATGCGGATCTCCGTTAATTCTTCCATTCCGGAATTGATTATCTGGATGCTGATTATGGGATTTGGTTCGGGAATGTTTTTCTCCCCCAATACCAGTGCGATTATGGGCGCGGTCCCGGTTGATAAACGGGGGATTGCCGCCGGCACCCGTACGATGATGAATAACGCCGGCGCGGTTATTAGTATCGGCTTGACAATGGCTATAATTTCTTCGAGTATTTCGGCAGACGCTTTGCAAAGACTGTTCATCGGGACTCAAGTCGGTTCCCGGGGCATTGCGCTGGCCAACTTTATTTCCGGTTTACGGTTAGCCTTTACCATATCTTTTGGTTTCAGTCTCTTAGCGGCTTTCATCTCTTATTTGCGCGGAACCCAAATTGAATGGCAGCCGGGTCCCACTATCAAAACCCCGGCCCGGGAACCGGAAGAGGAGGCTGTTTAAAATGGAAAATGTGCTTGAAATTAAGAATTTGACTAAAAAATTTGGCTCCTTTACCGCCGTGGACAGCATCTCCTTTACGGTTAAAGCCGGCGAAGTTTTCGGCTTACTGGGGCCGAATTGCGCCGGTAAAACCACCACCATTAAAATGTTGACCACCCTACTGAAACCAAGCTCCGGCCTGGGTCTGATCAGTGGATACGAGATTGGCCGTAACAGCCCGGAAGTTAGGAGGAATATCGGTTACGTCTCCCAAATGATTTCAGTTGACGGTTCGCTGACCGGGTATGAAAATTTATTAATCTTTGCCCGGTTATACGATATTCCCCGCCGGGAGCGGCGGCAGGCCATCGAGAACACCCTGTCCCTACTAGGGTTAACCGAGGTCGCCGGTTCCTTGGTAAAGACTTATTCCGGCGGGATGATACGTAAACTCGAGATTGGGCAGGCTTTTATGCACTTACCCAAAGTTCTGTTCCTGGATGAACCGACCGTGGGTTTAGATCCGGTGGCCCGCCGGAACGTTTGGAGCCATCTACGGGAGTTGCGGGAGAAATATCAGATGAGCATCTTAATTACCACTCATTACATGGAGGAAGCCGAAGAGCTTTGCGACCGCCTGGCAATTATGCACCTTGGAAAGATAGTCGCCGAAGGCACTCCGGCCGAACTTAAAAGACAAACAGGCCGGGAAGGCGCCATCCTCGAGGATGCTTTCGCCTATTTTACCGGCGCGAATTTGGAAAACGGAGGCGGAAATTGGCGTGACACTATTAAAACGAGAAGAACAGCCGGACGGCTCGGTTAAGTTTGATAACTTCAAACTTTTAAATGTTTCCTGGTGGAAACTAAGGGCCGTTATCTATAAATCTTTTGTAATGATCGATATGGAAGTCCGCAAGTTAAGCCATGACTTCACCGAATTGCTGACCCGGGTTATTCAGCCTGTTTTATGGCTTACCATCTTTGGCCAGGCTATGAGTAAAGCGCGGACCATTCCGACCGGGAAATTCACTTATTTACAATTTATGACCCCGGGAATCCTGGCTCAATCCGTGGTTTTCATCGCCATTTTTTACGGGATCTCAATTATCTG
Organism: Bacillota bacterium; assembly: GCA_050260935.1. Lineage (GTDB taxonomy): Bacteria > Bacillota > UBA4882 > UBA8346 > UBA8346 > UBA8346. The sequence continues at coordinate 6,848 of JBLNCU010000119.1, read as the reverse complement.
GGAACGGGACCTGGGGGTGTTACAAAAATTTCTGGTGACTCCCACCCCCCGGTTGGCCTTGGTGACCGGAAAAATGGCCGCCGCCGGGATCCGCGGCATCAGTCAGGCTGTTATCGTTATTATTGTGGCTTTATTGCTCCGGATTCAACTCCATCTTTCAGTCTTGGGGGCGTTAGGAGTTATTCTGATTATTATACTTGGGGCGGGCTTTTTTGCCGGGCTTTCCATGATAATCGCCTCAATCGTAAAAGTTAGGGAGCGGTTTATGGGAATCGGGCAACTGCTTACCATGCCGCTTTTTTTTGCCTCCAACGCTATTTATCCGATAAAAATCATGCCCGGCTGGCTTCAGGTTATCGCTGGCGTCAATCCTTTAAGTTATATGGTGGATGCCCTAAGAAGCATGATTCTTACCAATAATTTCTCCCAATTGCTCTTGGATTTCGTGGTTATGATCCTAGCCACCGCTATTGTGGCTGTAATTGGCAGCAAACAGTATCCGAAGGTTGTTATTTAAAGGAAGGCTCTCCGGAACTCCCCGGTACAAAATCACATATGATGAAGCGCATATATTTTCGAAGATATTTAAAGTAGGAAGTGAGCTTCAATGGAGATCTATGTGATTCAGCCGGGGGATACCCTTTCCTCAATCGCTGGGAAATATGGAGTATCTTTAACCGGTTTAACTCAATTGAACGGATTGCCCAACCCCGAACAACTAGTAGTGGGCCAGGCGATTTTAATCCCCGGCCCTCCGCCGGGTCCATTGCAATATACCGTAGTCGCCGGCGACACCCTTTATCAGCTGGCCCAGATCTTCAACACCACCGTTACCGCCATTGCCCGGGCAAACAGTATCACAAACCCCGACCTTATTCAAGTTGGAACCGCTTTAACCATCCCCGGCTGGTCGCAGATGAATTACATTGTACGCCCGGGAGATTCCCTGTTTATTATCGCCGACCGCTACCAGACAACCATCGATCTTCTAGTCAGAGTCAACCATTTGACCGCCTCTCCAATGATCTTCCCAGGCCAAATTTTAATCATCCCCCAACTCCCAGCTCAAGCGGCCAGGAAGAGTATTGAGACCCTGGGTTATTTTCAAATGACCAATCTGACGGGTTTGAGACGTTCATTAGGGTTTATTAGCACTTATATCACCTACGGGGCGCTCTTTCAATTCCCGGTTGCCGCTGACGGGACTATCACGGCACCGGCCAATACCGGGAATGCAGTGACGATTTTAAAAGATTTCAACGTCCGGCCACTAATAGCCATAACCAACTGGGGGCAAACCGGTTTCGAATCCGAACTGGCCAGGACAATTATGGGGAATGCGACTGTTAAGGCGAGTACCATCAATAATCTGTTGTCGCTGATCAATCAATACGGCTTTGCCGGTGTAAACGTGGATTTTGAAAATATGTATGCCGAAGACCGCCAACTTTTCAACGATTTTCTCAGCGATATAGTGAACGCGCTTAAACCGCAAGGATTTTTGACAACTGTTGCCGTGGCGGCCAAATTCTCCGATCAACCGACCCAATCATGGGTGGGAACCTTCGAATATGGTACAATCGGGCGAATTGTTGATATAGTCTTCCTGATGGATTATGAGTGGGGCTGGATCGGTGGACCACCACAAGCAATAGCCCCTATTAACCTTGTGCGGCGGGCGCTCTCTTATGCGGTAACCCAAATCCCCCGCGCCAAAATTATTCAGGGCGAGCCTTTTTACGGCTACGATTGGCCTCTGCCCCACACCCCGGAAAAACTGGCCGTACCCGTCAATTTAATTGAAGTCTATGATCTCGCTTACCGGCACAATGCTCGAATTAATTATGACAATACAGCCGAAGCCCCTTGGTTCCGGTATACCGATGGCCAAGGGGTGACGCATGAGGTCTGGTTTGAGGACGCGCGATCCTTTGAAGCCAAATACAGGACCACCAAAGAATTTGATGTAAGAGGCGCCGGTTGGTGGAGCTATGTCAACGAACCCTATGGTTTCCCCCAAAACTGGCCACTGATGGGGGAATTATTTATGGTGAAATAACAAGAAATGCAATGATGGGATGTAATTAGGAACATTATTCCATCCCATCACAATTTCTTTTCATTAATTAACTGATCTTATCTTATTTCAATCGGCCCTATTTTTTTCCTTTACCAACTTTAAATGAGCCTTCAGTCAAATCCGAAATTTGCTCAAGCCTGGTATTAATAATATTCCAAAAGCACTTGGGCAGGTGGTCCCCATGGCCACGGTGAAGAATAACACACTCAAAACAATTTCCATGATGGACGCAATTAACGTCACAACTGCAGGTGTCAATTCCCGAAGCTTTGATCTTTTCCAGAAAATCGGCGTCCGCTTTTATTGAACCCTCAATATTCCCGTTCCGGGATAACTTCAACCCTACTTTGGCCTGTTCGTTACCATCGATTTCCATATTCTCCACCCACAACAGTTAATTTATTCATCGGTAATATTTTAGAGGTCCGCCTTTTTAAAGAAATCCATGGTTAATTTCGCGCTTTCATCGGAAGACGGTTTGGGCAGAATCTCCGCTGAAATGGCGTTACGATAATTAATCTCTTTTAAAGCGGCGATAATTTTTTTAAAATCTATATGGCCGCATCCCGGGGCCCAGCGGTTGCTATCGGCAAAATGTACATGCGATATATAATCTTTTGAATTATGAATCGCCTTAATCATGTCGGGCTCTTCAATATTCATGTGGAAAGTATCATACAACATTTTAACATTCCGCCGGCCTATTTTATTAATAACTTCAATCATTGAAGCGGTATCATTATAGAGATTGGTCTCATAACGGTTGATCGGTTCGAGAGTCAAAATAATTTCCCGCTTGAAATCGGCGCATTCCTGCATGCATTCAATGAAATAACCTTCGGCCAGTTCCTTCCGCATACCGGCCACGACCGTACCCCGGACTAGTCCGATAATCACTTGGGGTTTACAAAGTTTTTCCGAAAATTCCAACTGATCTTTTATGCGCTGTACAGCTTTTTTACGAATCGCCGGATCGGGGTTGGCAAAACTCAAACCTTCTTCGCCATAAGCCTGCCCGGTGCCTATGGCCGAAACCATCAGGTTATAATCCCGAAGAATTATTTGCAGTTCTTCAAGATCGACAAGATGCGGGTCCCTGACCGCCAATTCAACGGCATCGAAGCCTAAAGCAGCGACTTTGGCAATACTCTCTTTCAAATTTTCCTTAAACGCTAAAGCGGAGAATTTGGTCCCCGAAGCTGAAACCACAATGCTTTTTAACATTTTATTAATTCCTTTCGCCTGGAATATAGTTTACATTAGTTTTACCTTCAAAGCGTCTCCCGCCGGAACCTGAAAAGAAAACAATCAAGTGACATAACATAAATTTCTATAACAAAAATATGTCAAATCAAAAACAATTTCCCAAACCGACTCCTTCAATCATTGCTACTCTCCCGTTTTTTAATCCTAAACTACTAAATATATATATAACATATATAAATTTGTTTAAAAGGGAAGAGAATCGCTTCTCTTCCCTTAAGGGCCCTAAAACCCAATCCGGGGCAGTTCATATACTGATTTCCAACCTTGGCTGAACGGCTCCTTCAAATACGGCTCCATTTCCTTCTCAGTTCTCAAAGTGGTCTCCTCAACCGGCGGTACTTTTCCCGGAGGGAAGGCTTCCAGGATCTGATCGTTGCATAAGGTGAGATACTTCAAGATGGCGGCGATCGGCCGTTTGGCTTTACGGGCGGTTGCTAGACTCGGTTTACCGACGACTCCTTCCGGAGTGGCAGCTCGCTCAATGGCGGCATGGCCCTCACCTTCTGACCAGCGGTGCGGCCGGCGGAACGGTTCCACCGAGCGATCAAAATGGCCGTCCGGTAAATATCCTTTTCCTTCAGCATCCACCACAACGTTCATATCAACCATGTCTTTAAACATTAACAAGGCGACGGATGTTTCAGCTTCATCCGCGTGAATAAAATGAGTTTCCAGGCTTCGTTCGTCATCGATCGGATAGAAGAATTCCCGGACTGCCCGGTGCCAATCCAACACCTGGAAGATACCCGGCAGATGATAACGTTTCATCATTTCCTGTAATGCGGCCTCCAACATCCATAAATGGCCATGGTTGTTGATGATGATTTGTTTGCGGAATCCGTCGTTCCATAATCCGATCATGGTGTAAATCAAGGTTTCCCGGACTACTTCCTCGGGCATAATGACGGTGCCCGGCATTCCCAGGTGATGATAGGGATGGCCGCCGTAGTTCAAAGGCGGAAACGCCAGATTAACCGGATTGCCACGTTTGGCGGTATAGCGGCGTACTCCTTCGCAGATCTGGGTGACCATGAAAGTGTCCAACCCGCTGTTGGCGTGTATTCCGTGGTTTTCGGTGCAGCCTACCGGAATAAAAACAATATCGTTTTTCTGCCGGTTCTTGATTACTTGATACCGCGGGGTGTTCTGAATATAGGTCCCGGCTTTCCCCAGCTCCGATTCGGAAGGAATCCCGTATTCAGCCAGAATTTTGTCGATCTCGGCTTCCGAGGCGTCCCAAAGTTGTTTCTTTAACCGGCCGACTGTATTATCTTCAAAAATTATGGCCGGATTTCCTGTTGTCAACCAGATCTTGTCTTTCTCTTTCGCCATTTAATTTGCCCTCCTAAATTCACTCAAAATAATAACATAGCACGAAGGCGAAGAGTCACAGAGGAACATTCTTTAAAACAGGAGCTGAAAACGAAATTTCATTTCTCCATGCCTCCGTGTCTCTGTGGCTACTTAATCCGCCACGTAAGTAATCTTGCAGTCGGAGCGGTTGGTGCGAAGTCCGATAATATTTTCCGGAAGCTCCTCGAGTTTCACCTTTTTGGTGATCAATGGAGTCATGTCCATACCGGAAGCCATACATTCGATGACCCGCGGGAAGGTGCCGTATCCGGAATGTCCTTGCGCCCCCACGATCCTAGCCTTTTTAACTTGCAGCACTTCTCCGGTAACCGGCATCTTGGCGTCGGCTCTGGCGACTACTACGATGGTGGGACGAATGGTCTTCCCTTCCCAAACAGCTTCCTCAATACCGGGGTAGACTATTGTAGGCAGTCCGGTGGCTTCTAGGTACAAGTTGGCGCCCATGCCGTCGGTTATTTCCAATACTTTTTTCGCAAAATCTTCTTTTTGGGGGTTGATGATATAATCGGCGCCCATCTTCTTACCCATGTCGGCCCTTTCTTTTACGGGTTCGGACAGGATAACCCGGGCGGCACCGGCCCGTTTCAAGATAGCGCAAGCGGCTGCGCCAATCGGTCCACCGCCGCAGATAACCACGTTATCACCGGGGCGGATGCCGCCGCCGCATTCGATTACGGCGTTATAGGCCACGGAAGTGGGTTCCACTAGACTGCCAGCTAGAAACAGGTCCTTCCCCGAATATCTCTTTTTCAACGGAGTCAGGCTCCAGACCACCCTGGATGGGACAACGATATATTTGGTATAACCGCCATGAATGTTGAAACCGATCTCGTTCAATTGTTCGCATTGGTTAGGATAACCGTCGGCGCAGGGTTTACACTGGCCGCACCAGAACATTTCCTCCACGGTTACTTCCTCGCCGGCTTCGAATGGTCTGTTAGTCCGTTTATTACGGGCGTTTTTTCCGGCTTTTACCACTACTCCGGATAGTTCATGTCCTAAAATGGACGGAAATCCGGTCAACCCCGGGTAAAGAATATAGCCTTCATCGTCGGGTTGGGCCATATGGACATCGCTGCCGCATATTCCACAGGCCTTGACTTCAAGCAGTACTTCCTCGACTCCGGGTTCCGGGATATCATACTCTCGGATCTCCAGTCGTGGATTGTGCCATACCTTACTACCCAAATATGTTTGTTTTCCTTCAATGTCCTTGGGCCCTAAGGTAAACCCGGGTTTTGGTTTCCAGTCCGCCACCAATGTTACGCCTTTCATCTTTTGTGCCATTATTAAAACCTCCTTTTATTGTTTTAAACGTTTACAAAAACCGGTTTTAAGAATAACAAATAATGAAATTTTGACGGATTTCCGTAAACGTTTTAAATTTGGTTTAAAAATAACCTTTCAATTTTATTCCTTGTTAATTTTCACAAAAGTGCCCTTGGATAAAGATTCCTTCGCCGCATAACCCATCTCAGCAGAGATCTTACCATCCAACCCGCTTACTGAAGGTTCCTTCCCATCGATAAGACAAGAAATAAAATGGTTCATTTCAATTCTAAACGCCTCTTGATACCTTTCTAAAAAGAAATATAGCGGTTTCTCTTTCTGAATTGAATCAGCCCTGGAGAGAGTCACTTCATTCGGAGTCTTATTACCAACAGCAACCGCGCCTTCTGAACCGAACACTTCAATTCGCTGGTCATAGCCATAAACCGCTTGTCGACTGTTATCGATTGTTCCAATGGCTCCGCTTTGGAATTTCAAAACTACCACCGCGGTATCGATATCTCCCAATTCTCCAATAGCCGGATCGATTAAACAATTGCCGGTGGCCATCAGCTCTGTCGCCTCTTCTCCCATAAGGTAACGCGCCATATCAAAATCATGAATCATCATATCCATAAATATTCCACCGGAAACTTTAATATAATTAAGCGGCGGCGCTTTCGGATCACGGCTGGAGATTCTAAGCAGGTGTGGTTTACCAATTACCCCGGCGGAAATCAATTCCTTAGCCTTTTTAAAACTGGGGTCGAAACGCCGGTTAAAACCAATCTGCAGCTTTACCTTTGATTTATTAACTACTGCCAACGATTGATCAATTTTATTTATTTCTAACGCAATC
>JBLNCU010000118.1:0-3224 GCA_050260935.1 Bacillota bacterium | reverse complement strand
TGTAATAGTTTTTTTCGCATATCTTTAACCAACCCCTTAGTTTTAAAAAGCTAAGCCAGTATTATTACTACAATCATAACGGGCTATTTTAGGGAAGAGCGGGCCCCTCTAAAAGAGCCCGCTAACTTCAGACATTACATTACATTTCGGGTAATCCATCGGCTACCCAGGGTTCGGATAACTCTTTGTGTCCGCCATCGGGTTCCATTATCCCGATATGGCCTTCGCCGGTGCTATCATCCTGGGTTACTAGGAAATAAAGGGTACCTCTATACCACCCGGCATGGAGTTCATCGATATTGTTTAATACAATCGGCTTGAATTGATCAACCGGAGCCTGAACTTTGAAGTACACTTTCAAGCCTTCATAAGCCCACTCGTCAAACCCGGACATTTGCACTGAAGCCGCATAGGGGCCGTTTTCATTGGCGCTCAAAAGCGGGGTTATTATATTATAGGTGCCTTCGCCCCGGTAATGGTCTCCACCATGGTGGGGAGCAACATCGTCCTCACAGACGAATTTGGAAGCGGTAACATTCACTTTAACCGCGCAATTACAGGCGAGATCGAAAGGAACATACCCGGTGGCGGTTATATGTTGGCCATCGCCTTCAAGGACCGCCGGTTTGATTTCACCGAATTTGATGGCTGCGAAGGGATTGACGAACAAGTATCTCCCTTCCTTTTGAATGTTCAGACCATCCCCACCCATATGCCCTGCGGCCGACGGGGGCGGATCAATGTAAGCGAATGAAGTCGCTCCCACGGCTAAAATTAATACTAAGGCCATCAAACAAAAAACTAGTTTTTTCATTCTTTGATTTTCCTCCTTAATTTTTAGGTTCTTTTAAACACAGTCAATTGCTAATTATTATTGGTCGCCTAAATTTCTCATTCTTTACCGGCCGCGGAAGATAGCAAAACTATGCTACCCGGCAACTCGCCGCAATAATCCTAAAATTGCTCCCGGAAGAGGAGTATTAAGTCCCTATTTAGGGAACTTGACTCCGAGAAAAATAGCCGGCCTAATATCACCTCCCTTAGGTCAATTATTATCCCGTATTTTATCTGCTCTGCTGGTTCCCTTCCGGCACCAGCCTCTTTAAGGAATATATCTTGTTGAGCAGGTGGGAATTGAATATGCCGGGCCGCTTTATTTTGCCCAAATATAATATGCCCTGTTTGGTTTTTTTATGCAGATTTTCTCTTTTTGAGAAAAATTTTGTATTTAGGAAACCCTTTGTAACTATATATGAAGCATGACTCCAAATATGCGAATTAATTTCATCATTTAACCCGCCGCTTTGGCTGTTCAATCCAGTCGGGAAACCGGCGACTCTTGAGCGTTCTAAATCATTAAATATATTCACCCTTTCCATCTACTATTCTATTTATTTTTGTTACTTGACTGTTACAAGCTGGAAATCTTAACAAAACAACGCCTGGTAAAAGAAGGGGAAAACTAAAAAGCCCTTTCATTGCGTGAAAGGGCGGTTTCAGTTAATAAATTCCCGGGATATATTCGCGCTTTCATAATGGGGTCACCCGTTTAACCTTTATTTGAAGCAGCAAGTCAGAGTTATTAAAGTGTTTAAAAAAGGAATCGTTAATTTGGGAGACCGCAATCTTGCTGCCTTCAGACCCTGTATACGGTAACAACAGAGCTAAATGGCTATTATCAAGTCTACAAACCACATCACATTTACGTAGTTTTTGGTAAACCATCGCTTCCAGACTCGCTATCTCTCCTTTACTCATTTTTATATTGTTTTCTTGAATGGAGTCCAATTCTAAGACCACCAAACTGGATTCACCGCCGTTTCTAGCTATTCGCCGCCGTTCAAACAGGAGAAAGTTCCAAAAGAAGTCGGAGTCGCATACCAAAGGCCCGGTGTCCTTTGGAGATTGTTCCAAATGGCCTTCCAAAATCAACCTGTTCGGTGTGTCGCCTTCCGCTTCGCGGATCTGCCTGTAAAGGCGTTTCCATTCCTCGGAAGGCTTTACCCCCAATTCCCTATAAAGTAAGCCCGAATAGTACGAGTAATGTTCGGCGGCGGTTTTTAAGTCTCCCATCCCAAGTAATGTTTTCATTAAAAGTATTTGCAGCTCCTCGATATAAGGATCAATTTTGATAGCCCGTTTTAAAAGACCATTGGCCCTTGAAAAATCTTGCATTTCAATAAGCCATGTTGTAACCTCGATGGAGGACTCGATAAATAGTCGCCTATAGTATTCACGGGGTATCAATGCCCACTCTAAGTCAGGATCCTCGGCGAGAAAGTCGCCCTGATATAATTCCAGCGCTTTAATATAACAGTCTATAGCCTCCTTCCGGTTACTGTTGCCGTTCCGGTGGGCGATGTTGCAAAGCCTCTCAAACTCATCGGCATCCAACCAGAAGGGGGCATGAATGTTAAAGGCGCAGGAATCTTTACAATAGACAATATATGACGATTTGCGATAATTGGCGCTTTTGGGCTCCAGTAAAGACTTTAAACGGGAGACGGTCGTCCGCAAGGTGGCCGTATCAGCCGGGTTGCGATTCCCCGGCCATAAAAGCTCCATAATCTTTGCAGTCGCCACCGCCGTCCCTTTATGGGTAATTAGGTATTTAAATAGCGCCCACATCTTATGTTTGCTTATAATCCCGATGGGTTCAGCTTCTCCGGGGCGGACTACCCGGAACACCCCAAAACAGTAAATCTGAAGAGTACTGCCCCTTTCCAGCATTTGTTTGGCCAACTGATATTCGATCAATTTCCGTCCCCCCAAAGAAATACTGCAAAAGCCTCCTATAGAGAAGAGCCCCGTCAACGGGATTCTTAACAACTTCTCTAAAATTACCACACTTTTAAAAAATCCCGTGTCGTTTCCTCAGAGAAAATCAGCCGGTTATTTCGGGGCTATCAAAGATCTTCCGTAAAAAACAGTAAAATTTTGTTAAGGAGTCCCCCACCTTAGCTATGCCGGGATATATAAAAGGATGAAAATATCGTTTTCGCCTCATCCCCCAACCCCTTACCCATGCATAGAGAAGGGGCGCCCGCAGGTCGGGGTTGAGACGATTTTTCCGGCAGCCAACAACGGACCGTAAGATGTTTTATAATTGAAAATTTCAAAAAAATGGGGGCTGTTTCTCCAAAACTACTTTTGGGACAGCCCCTTTACGGTTTTTAAGAGTAAAATTCTTTTAAAAAGAGCCAATAACCTTAGTGAAACGCGCT